>DATDRW010000077.1:0-4437 GCA_035291545.1 Acidimicrobiia bacterium | reverse complement strand
GTGACCACGGTGGCACCTGGGACTGTGGTGCCCTCGGGGCGCCCACATCTCACCATGACCGTGGCTTTGCTCCCCGGAGCCGATCCCCTTCAGGTCGCCGACGGCCTCATCCGGGTGACCGGGCTCTCGAACATCACGCTTCCTGAGGCGACTGCAGCGGCGCTGCGCGACTCCTACTTCGCCTTCGCCCTCGATGGTGCGGTGCTCCTCGGCGGAGACCCGCCGGTGTACCAGCCACGCCCGGGCCCCGAGCCGCGCTTCGACCCGAGCACCCTGGGATCGGAGGCCCCGTTCATCTCCGCAGGTTCGCTGACCGAGGCGTTGTCGTTGGCTCGCTGGGGAGTCTCCTGCCCCTCGCCCGACCGGCCTGTACTCGGCACCACGGCATTGGTGCTCCACATCGGACACCTGGCGACCGAGGAGGTTGTGTTCGTGTCGGACGGCGCTCCGCCCTGTTTGGTTGTCGAATCCCCGACGGGAAGCGAGGCCGGTTCTTTCGACTTCTCGCGGTACCCGGTGTTTGGTATCGTCAGTGCCCGAGCGAGCTCGTTCGAAGCCGGTCTCGTGAGTGCCCGCGTTCCCTCCGAGACCTCGGTGGCGGTGGCCTACATCGACGGAGCCTCCCCGATCCGGCAGCGGCCGACCGCGGGCATCGTCATGTTCCGAACCCCCGCGGGCGAGTTCGGGCACGTGGTCATCGAGTCATACGACGTGGACGGCGTGCTCATCGAGCGGATCGAGGAGCGCTTTCCGGTGTCGACTCCCAGAGCTCTCGGGGGCGTAACGCTGGCGGCACCGCCGTTCGTATGGACGAGTGCCGGCGACCCCGAAGACGTCGCCCTGGAGTTCGCCTCACTTGTGCTCGGCTGGACCAACGCCGTGGCATCTGTGTCGGCCGGAGCCGACCCTTCGGGTCCGGTGTGGGTGGCTCTCTCCCCGCCGGGCACACCGGTGGTCGTGGACGTCCTGACGGTTCCCATCAGGCGCTCCCTACTGCGGGGCATCATCGAGGTGTCGACCCCTGCAGGACCATCCGGGGTCACCGTCGGCCGAGCCGCCGAGTGGCTCGAGGATGCGGCCGGTTCCGTTCCACAGCGCGGGGCCGCGATCAGGATCCCCGCGTTCGATGGGGCCGCTTCGGCGCTGGTGATGGTCCGGGCGGGCGAGGGCCAGCAGTTCTCCGCGACCGTGCCTCAAGCCGACCTCGCCGCTCGCCGTCCCATAACCGTCGGCCCAATCGACGCGGAGCCCGAGGACATCGAAACGGTCCTCGTGCTCTACCTCGATGCCTCAGGGATGGTCATCGCGGTGACGGGAGGCTCATTCGGCTGAGACCGTCGGCAGCTCCGGCATCCGGCATCCGGCATCCGGCATCGGCTTTATCCGCTGATCAGCACCTCGAGCGGTTCGTCGAGGGTGTCGAACCCCTCCGCCTCGTACAGGCGGATCGCCGCATCGTTGTCGATTTGGGTGTTGAGCATGATCGCCCCGGCACCCTCCTTCTTCGCCCAGCGCGCCGAGGAGCGCACCAGCGACCGGCCGATCCCGATGCCCTGGTATCTCGGATCGACCGCCACTCGCTGCAGGTAGGCGAGGGCGGAGCCGACGCCGGTGACGGCGAAGCCGGCCAGCCCGCCGTCGGGGGCTCTCACCACCTGGAGCACCGAACGCGGGGTGGCGGCGATCGCCTCGGTGAGGGCGCAGCCGTCGAACCGCCAGAACTCCTCGAAGGCGGCGGCGTCGATGCGCAGCGCCTCGGGCAGGTCGGTCTCGCATCCCTCGAGCACGATGTGACCGGGCGGTGGGATCCGGCCGAGTTGCCTCCGCATGAGTGCGAGGCTGGCGTGGGGACGGAAGTCGGCGTCCCGCCACCATTTCTGTGCGGCGCGGGGGAGCGGAGGGGAGAGCACCCCGGCGGCGCCGGCTTCGGCGAGTGCCTCCACACAATCCACGATGAATCCGCTGCCGTTGCCGCGGACCAGCCGTAGGTGGGCCATGGGCACTGCGTCGTTCCAGGGACGTGACTCCGCCCGGGCCCACCCCTTGCGGAGCGTCACCTGACCGGGCCAGCTCCCCTCGATGCGGACCTTGACCGTCACGTTGCGGGATGGTATCGGCGCCGGCGGGGGTGGAATCCGCGGAGCCTCTTCCAGGTCGTGGTCTGGAGTCGGGTCGCAATTCGTCAGTTCCGTGGATCGCCGAGGCTCGGCTCGGCTCGGCAATTCGTCAGTCCCGCGGGTCGCGGTGTGCGCGTTTCCTTGAGGTTCTCAGATCGAGGTGTGCGCGTCTCTCGGCGCAATTCGCCAGAAGCCGGCGGAGCGCCCGGACGCGATCCTCCGGCGAATTACGAATTGCGAATTGCGAATTGCGGACCGAAGGCCCTCCCCCGATACCCTTCCCTTCGTGAAGGCGCCCCTGGTCTACACCCACGAAGCCTGCCTGCTTCACGACGCCGGTCACGGGCACCCGGAGCGGCCGGCGCGCCTCGAGGCAGCGGTCCGCGGGGCGCGGCGCTGGGGAGGGGCGATCGATCTCCGCAACGCGCCGCGGGCCACCGAGGACGATCTCGCCCTGGTCCACGACCCGGCCTACATCGATGCCATCGCCCAGATATGTGCCGACGGGGGAGGGTCGCTCGACCAGGACACCTCGGTGGTGGAGGACTCATGGGAGGCGGCCCTGCGCGCCGCCGGGGCCGGGATCGCCGCCGCCGCCGCCATCCAGGAGGGCGATTCGCGGATCGCCTTCCTGGCCGTGCGACCCCCCGGGCACCACGCCCACACCGCCCGCGCTCTCGGGTTCTGCCTGTTCAACAACATCGCGGTGCTCGCCGAACGCCTGACCCGCCAGGGGGCGCGGGTGGCGATCGTCGACTGGGACGTGCACCACGGCGACGGCACTCAGGACACCTTCAACAATCGCGGCGACGTTCTCTACGTGTCCCTGCACGAATTCCCCTTCTACCCGGGGAGCGGGTGGGTGGACGAGGTGGGCATCGGAGAGGGAACGGGCCACACCGTGAACATCGCCCTCCCCCCGGGCACGCGCGGAGACGCGTTCGACGCCGCCTTCACCCGGATCGTGGTTCCGGTGCTCTCGGAGTTTGCACCCGACTGGATCCTGGTCAGCGCCGGATACGACGCCCACCGCTCCGATCCGCTCGCCGACCTCGAGTTGGAGGCGGACGATTACGGACGGATGTCGGGCCACCTGTCGCGGTTCGACCTGCCGGTCGTCGTCTTCCTCGAAGGCGGGTACCACCTGGAGGCGATCGAAGCTTCGGTGGCGGCGACGCTGGCCGGTCTTGCCGGCGCAATGCCCGAGGCGTCGGTGGGGTCGCCGGAGCGGGCGCATCAGATGGTCGACCTCGCCGCCGAGGTGGCCGCGGCGCATTGGAGCGGGGTGCGGGCTTTGGGATAGAGGCGCGCGACGCAGGGGTTGCGAGAATGTTACCCGTTACCGATTGCCGGTTGCCCGGCCGGAGAACGGGTAACGGGAAACGGGAAACGGGCAACTACCCCCCTCTCTCAAGCACGTCCCCGATCCCGCCGATGAACTCGTGCACGCACCTGCGGCGGAGGCCATGGCCGAGAAGATCCCATCCATCGACGAGCTCCTCGCGGTCGCCGTCGCCAACGGCGCCTCCGACCTCCACCTGCGTGCGGGGATCCCTCCGACGCTGCGGGTCGACGGCGAGCTCCGCCCCTTCGCCGGCCGGTCACTCAGCGAAGGCGAGGTCGAGCTGTACCTGCAGACGCTGCTCCCCGATCGACTCGAGGTCGACTTCAAGCAGACCCACGAGGCCGACTTTGCCTACGGCCTGCCCGACGGGAGCCGGTTCCGGATCAACGCCTACCGGCAACGGGGCAGGGTGAGCCTGGCGGTCCGGGCGCTGCGAACGCCGTCGGGCGATTTCGCATCCCTTGGCCTGCCCTCGGTGCTCGAGGTGATCGCCGCCGAACCCAGGGGACTGGTGCTGGTCACGGGACCGACCGGCTGCGGCAAGTCGACGACGCTCGCCGCTCTGGTCGACTACATCAACTCGACGCAGCGGCGCAACATCATCACGGTGGAGGATCCGATCGAGATGCTCCACCACGACAAACTGTCGATGGTGAGCCAGCGCGAAGTGGGGGTGGACACCGGGGGCTTCGCAGAAGCGATGCGCCGGGTGGTCCGCCAGGATCCCGACGTCATCATGATCGGGGAGATGCGTGACCCCGAGACCATCGACGCCGCCCTCAAGGCTGCGGAGACCGGTCACCTCGTGCTCTCGTCATTGCACACCCTCGACGCCGCCGAGACGATCAACCGCATCCTCGACTTCTTCAAGAGCGAGCAGCAGCGACAGATCCGCGTGTTGCTCGCGGGAACCCTGCGCGCCATCCTCAGCCAGCGGCTGCTTCCCACCGCAGACGGTCTGGGCCGGGTGCCCGC
>DATDRW010000076.1:0-30227 GCA_035291545.1 Acidimicrobiia bacterium | reverse complement strand
GCGCGCCCGGAGGAACTCGAATCCCCAACCTCCTGATCCGTAGTCAGACGCTCTGTCCAATTGAGCTACGGGCGCAGCGGAGGCAAAGGTACTACGCCGCGGTGGGCAGACGGAACCGCGGGCGGTCGGCGGTACGGCCCGGGGTTGCGCCGTGCCCGCCTCGATGTGAGCCCCGTCAGCCGGTGCGGAGCCGGAGCAGTCCGGGGAGGATCTCGAACCGGAGCGGGGTCGTCCCCGCCATTTCGCCGTCGGCCTCGACGGGGAGGGGGATCTCGGCGTCGATGCTCCCGGTACGCCCGGACATCTGCACGATGCGCCGGTCGGGGAGGTGGCGTCCCCGGTAGATCCGCGGGATGAGGGTGAAGGCCTGGCGCTTGGGTCCCACGTTCACCTGGAGGTCGGCGACGCCGTCCGCCGGGTCGGAGTGCGGCGAGATGTGCATGCCCCCCCCGAAGTAGCGGGCGTTGGCGATGATCACGTTGTGGGCACGGCCGGTGTAGCGGTCGTCGTCTGCCGTGACGGTCACCTCGCAGGGACGAAAGCCGGCGAGCGTCGGCCAGAACGCGACCAGATAGCGGCTCTTCCCCAGGCGGCGGGGAAGCCGTTCCGCGGCCCGCACCGTTGCCGCCCCCATCCCCGCCTCGGCGACGTTGATGAAGTACCGGGTGACCGGGCCCGCGGGCGTGGCGCAGGTGAGTCGCCCGACGTCGAGGGGGATGGTGTCGCCCACGATCCCCAGGAGGCTCTCTCCGGTGTGGGGCGGATAGCCAAAGGTGCGGGCGAAGTCGGCTCCCGAGCCGGCGGCGACGACGCCGAGGGCGGCCGTCCCGATGGGCCGATCGTCGGTGACGAGGCCGTTCACAACCTCGTTGACCGTCCCGTCGCCCCCGACCGCGACGACGGTCTCGGCGCCGCGGCGGGCCGCATCGCGTGCCAGGTCCACGGCGTGCCCCGGTCTCTCGGTGGTCAGCACCTCGGGCTCGCCGCCGGCTGCGGTCAGCGTTTCGACGAGACGGGGGAGCTCCCTGCCCACGCGACCCCGTCCGGCGCGGGGATTCACGACGAGGACGGTACGCGGCACGGCGGGAGGCTAATCGGAGCGAGTGCTCCGTCACGTCGTGTGTCGGGGTACCAGGGATCGCTTCAGGTCGCCTGGGGAGGGCCGACATCTATACGGGGACTCTGAGAGAAGGAACGGGATGGCGTCTTCCGGAGCCACGTCTTCGGTCCGCACTCCGCGGGCCCGGATCGCCCTGCTCGCCATCGCCATGGCCGCGGCTGCGATTCCGTTGCATGTGTTCGCCCTGCGCCCCGACGTGCCCGTCCCGCCGATGGCTCTGCCCTGGTGGGCGATCGCCGTCGGGTTTCTGATCTCTGAGACGTTCTCCATCCGTCTTCGGGTCAAGGGCGACGGCCACAGCGCGTCCCTTTCCGAGATCCCCCTGCTGCTCGGTCTCGCCGCCGCCTCTGCCACCGGGCTGATCGTGGGCCGGCTGCTCGGCGCGGGTTTCGCCCTCGTCGCCCGGCATCGGTTCCGGGGAGTGCGGCTCGCCTTCAACCTGTCTCTCTCCTATCTCGACTCCGCAGCAGGCCTGGCGATCTATCGCGGTCTCCTCGGCGGCCACTCGCCGGTGTCGGTTGTGGGCCTGGCGGTAGCAGCGTTCGCGCTCGGCGCCACCCTGGTCCTGAATGCCGGTCTGGTGGGGATGGCGATTCTGCTGAAGACCCCGGGCCGGAAGCCGGGAGCGGTCGTCCGTTCCCTCGGTACCGGCCTCCTCATCTCCGGTGTGGCTTCGATCGTGGCGATCGGCGGCTTGGCCCTTTATTGGTGGGAGCCGCTGTCCCTCGCCGGGGTGGGTGCCGTCGCCGCCTCGCTGTACGGGGCGTTCCGGGTGTACGGGTCGCTGCGGCGCCGGTTCGAGGATCTCGAGGCGGTCTACGGATTCACGAGCGCAATCGACGAAGCCGTCGACACCGACCAGCTGCTGGAGGCGACGCTGGCACAGGCGCGCAATCTGTTCTCGGCGCGGTTCGCGGAGGTGGTGCTCTCCCGCGGGGTCGATTCGATCGCGACCTCCAGTGAGGGAGGCAGCCCGTCGCAGCGCCGGCCCGCCCCGCCTGCCATCGTGGAGGCACTCGGCGCGCGCACCGAGCCCGGAACCACCGTCGGCCTCCTCGCCGATGCCCCGTTGGCGATCGCCGAGCATTATCGAGCGCGGGGGATCACAGACGCCCTGGTCGCCTGCATGCACGGAGACGGCGGAACCGCCACGCTCTTCGTGATCGGATCTCCGGAACGGGGCTCGTTCTTCGGGTCGGACGAACTCCGGCTATTCGACACTCTCGCCCGGCAGGCGAGGGTCGCATTCGAGCGGAGCCGGCTCGTCGATCGTCTCCGCAGGGAAATGGGCCAGAAGGAGCACCAGGCGCTGCACGACGCCCTCACCGGCCTCCCCAACCGCCTGCACTTCACCATCGTCGTCGAGGACGCGCTGCGCAAGGCTCGGGACACCTCGACCCGGGTTGCCGTCCTCCTCATCGATCTCGACCGGTTCAAGGAAGTGAACGACACCCTCGGGCATCAGCGCGGCGACGTCTTGCTCCAGGACCTGGCACTGCGGCTCTCCGAGTCGGTCGGCGGCGACGATCACATCGCACGGCTCGGGGGGGACGAGTTCGCCATCGTCCTGCGCGAGGTTCGGGGGGTTGCGGAGGTAACCGAGTGTGCCCGAAGCATCGGGGCGATGTTGCAGCGCCCGTTCCTCAACGAGGGTCTCGCCATCCAGGTGACCGGCAGCATCGGGATCGCCATCGCACCCGATCACGGCACCGACGGGGCCACGCTGCTGCGGCGAGCGGACGTCGCCATGTACGAGGCCAAAGTTGGAGGCTCGACCTTCGAGGTGTACGACCCACAGCGCGATCGTTACAGCACCCGGCGTCTCGCTCTCGCCGGCGAGTTGCGGGACGCCATCGAGGCCGGAGCAATCGCCGTTCACTATCAGCCCAAGGCATCCCTCGACGACGGCTCGATTCGCGGGGTGGAGGCGCTGGCGCGCTGGCTGCATCCTCGTCACGGGTTCGTCCCGCCGGAGGAGTTCATCGGTCTCGCCGAGCAGACGGGTCTGATCAGGCCGCTCACCGAGCACGTCCTCCGGGTGGCCTTCCGCGATCGCGGGCGGTTGCGCGCCGACGGCCACCGGCTCTCCGTGGCGGTGAATATCGCCGCCTCGTCCCTCAATGATCTGGAGTTCCCCGACCTCGTGGCTCGCCTCATCGGCGAGTACGACATGGATCCCCAAGCGGTCACCCTGGAGGTCACCGAGACCACGATGATGGCCGACTCCGCTCGCGCCCGGCTGGTGCTCGGGTCGCTCGACGAGATCGGGGTGACCCTGGCGATCGACGACTTCGGCACCGGATACTCATCCCTGTCCTACCTGAGCAGCCTCCCCGTGGACGAGGTCAAGATCGATCGGTCGTTCGTGATGGACATGGCGGTCGACGAGCGTCTCGCCAAGATCGTCACCTCGACGGCCGGGCTGGTGCACTCCCTCGGGTTGCGCGTCGTCGCCGAAGGTGTGGAGAACCGGGGCACCTGGGATCTGTTGCGGGCGGCCGGGTGCGACGTAGCGCAGGGCTTCTACATCGCCAGGCCCCTGGGGTTCACCGACCTGTCTGCGTGGCTGGCCGCCGGCTCGGCGTTCCAAGGTGACGCCGGACCGCGGCTCACCACTGGTCTCTCCGGGGACTAGTCAGTTCGTGTCATTCGGGGATAGTCCTCGATTCGGTGAACCTCGACCGCCGATGGGAACTGTGCCACATGGTCACGATCCACTCCCACTCGACTCCGGTTGCTGGGTCCTCGGGCGTTCCCCGAGACCGGTCCGAGGACAGCCTCCGGGCCTGATCGATCCCCGATCGTGCCGCGATATCACGGGCCTCCGGGCCCGTGATTCGCGTCAGGAGCGTCGCCCGTCGCCCGTCGCCACGTCGTCGGGGATGGCGTGGCGGGCGTCGGGCGTCGGGCGTCGAGTTTCCGTCACCCAACCGTGTCGCGAAGTACCACACTCGGGCCATGCGGCGTGTCCTCATCGTCATCGGCGCTGTCGGCTTGCTCATGGTCGTCGGGCTGGTCGTGTACGCGCTGGCATTCCGCGACACCGCTACCCCGGTCGATCGGGCCGATCTGACGGTCGCCGCCTCCGGCTCGGCCCCGGGCGATCCCGGGGTGTACGTCTACGAGACCACCGGGTACGAGACCATCGACGCCCTTTCCGGCGCCCGTCACGACTACCCGGCGGAGACCTTCCTCACCATCTCGTCGGGGCCGTGCGGTCCCGTCTCGCGATGGGACGCCCTCGGGGAGCGCTGGATCTCGTGGGACCACTGCGCCTCGTTCGGTGCCATCACCGGAACGCTGAACTTTCACGAGTGGTTTGGCATCCCCGATCTCGAGGAGGAGACATGCTCCCCACCTCTCCCTCTCGTGCCCGCCGCAGAGGTGGTCATCGCCTGCGTCACCGACGACACCACCGAGACCTACACCGTCACTTCGCTCGGGGAAGTGATCATGATGGTGTCGGGTGCCTCGGTGATCACCGAACACGTGCGGGTCACGTCCCGGTTGACCGGCGGCAGCACCGGAACCTCCACCGCCGAGCTCTGGGTGCTCCCGGGGTCGGTGCTGGTCGTGAGCACCACCGTCGAGCGACACACCGTGACCCCGAGCCGGGTGGGTGACGTCCACTACGACGAGGAGTACACCCTCAGGCTCATGTCGATGGAACCTTCCCCGTGACCACCAAGGATCCGGGATGGCGTCCCGCCTTCGCCCTCGCGGTTCGGATCGCAATGCTCCGCCCACCCCAAGGCCCGGTGCTGATGGTCCTCCGTGCCACCGTCGCCTTCCTTTGTGTCGCTTCCGGGGCCATCGCGCTGCTGGTGCTCCTGCTCGGAGGAGGTTCCGGCGACGCCCGTATGGAGGAGGCCACGGCGCAGATCGTGCTGTTCGCCGCAGTGGGGCTGGCGGCGGCCGTGATCGCGGTAACCGGCCGGGAGTCGCCGGACGATCGCTCCCCGGGGCATCTCGCCGTGTGGGTGTTCCGGATCACGATGCGGCGTCTGCTCGCCGCCGCCGCGGTGGGCCCGGTCGGGTTGCTGCTGTCGTGGTCAGTGGCCGACGGCGCCTGGGTGATCTATGGGGCCGGGGCCTCGATCTTGCTCATGCTCGTGGTGGCGCCCACGGTGCGGCGCATCGCCGCCTGGCAGGAGGAGGTCGGCGGCGAACTCGGGGTGCTCGACGCCCTGCTCCGCCCCTACCGCTGAGTCAACGCACCCCCGGGTGAAGAACTCCCCTTCCGCTGCCGATGATGTGGGATGAAGCCACTCACCCCGTGGCAGCGTTGGGGCCGCGCCACGGCGCTTGCCGCGGTGGCGCTCGCCGCCGCGTGGTACGCGTTCGGAGCCGGGTCGCCGGTTCCGCTTTTCGATTGGTTCGACCTGGGGGTGCACGAGGCCGGGCACCTGTTGACCGCGCCGCTCCCCGAGATCGTGATGTTCATGGCGGGTTCGTTCGCCCAGGTGGCCTTCCCGCTCACGATGGCCTGGTACTTCGGGATTCGCCGCCGGGACCAGGCGGCGGGCGGGTTCTGTCTCGTGTGGGCCGGGACCTCGGCCTGGGACGTGTCGGTGTACGCCGCCGACGCCGTCGTCCAGCAACTGCCGCTGGTCGGGGGAGGGCAGCACGACTGGGCGTACATCCTCGGTCAATTCGATGCCCTTCACCTGACCGGGCGCATCGCCGAGGGCATCGAAGTCGCCGGGGCGGCCCTGTGCGTGGCGGGTCTGGGAGTGATCGCCGCCGAGTTGGCAGCGTCACTGCGCCGCCGCCCGGCACCGATGGCGGGACCTGAGGCCAGGCCGGCCGCTGCGCTCGTCGAGGATCGATGGGTGGCCGCAGCCTCGCTGCCGTTCCGCCACGAGGCAGCGGAGCGCTAGCGGAGGGCGTCCTCCGCCTGCGGGGCGGCATGGCCGACGGTGGCACCGTCTACCGTCGTCGGTCCATGGCCTTCAGATCCGGGATCACGCGGGGATTCGATCTCTCCCTCCCGAGCAACCGATTCGTCTTGCTCGGAACCCCTGCGGCCGGTGTGGTGGCCGGGGTCGTCACCCTTCTCGCCGGCGACGGCCCGGCGACGGCGGTGCGTCACGGGTTCTCGGCGGGCGGCGCCACCTTCATCGCATGGGCGGTGGTGCGGGAACTGCACCCGGACCGACCCGTGCTCGCCGCTCTCGCCGCCGTCGTGGCGCCACTGGGCCTCGTCGCCGGCGATCCCGACCTGCTCGCCGCGGCGGTGGTGCTACTGGGAGCCCGGGTCGTGGCCGGGACGACGGGTCGGGCAATGCGCTGGGTCGACGTCGCCATCGTCGGCGCGGTCGCGTTCCCCGTCGCGATGCGCCCCACCGGCAGCGGCGTCCTCACCTCCACCGCGATCGCCCTGCTCGCGGTGCTTCCGGTACAGGATCGCCGTCGCCTGCAGCTCGCCACCGGCGCCCTCCTCGTCGCCGGACTGGCGGCGTTCTCGTGGTGGGGCTTCGAGGCCGGGTTCGATCCCGATCCGTGGTCGATTGCCGCGGCTGCTCTCGGTGCGTCGTCGCTGATGGGGCCGCGCCGGGTGACGGCGGGCACCGATCGCAGCGGCGGGAGGATCTCGCCGCGGCGGGTGCGGGCCGCTCGCGGCTTCGCGCTGATCGCCGCCGCCGCAGCAGCGGTCGGCAGCGATCCCGCGGCGATGGCGCCGGTATGGGCGGCGCTCGCCGCCACCGGGTCTCGGCCTACTTGACGGCGAACGCGATCTTGCAGGTGGTGGTGTGGGAGACGATCTTCCCGTCCTTCACCCGCGCGGTGAACGAGACGGCCTCGACTCCGGTGATCCCTTCGAGCGACTCGGCAGCTTTGGCTACCGCCATCTTGGCGGCGTCCTCCCACGATTTCGCCGACACGCCGATGATCTCGACCACTTTGATCGCACCCGACTCGATGTATCCCATGTATGTCCTCTCCGTTCGCGAACTATTCGCGGTGAACCTACACCGGTATCCCGTTTCCAGTTACCCGTTACCCGGCGGCGGCACCGAGCTGGCCTACGGCGGGGCTGCATGCTGCAAGCTGCATGCTTGTCGCCACCTGTGACCTGCTACCTCCTGATCCGCTCCCAATCCCGGACCGCAAACCGGTCGGTCATCCCGGACACGTAGTCGATCGCCGCGGTCACCGGGTCCGAATCCGGGTGCCGGTAGGTGTCGGGCACCTCCCCGGGATGAGCCACGTAGTGGTCGGCGAGACCGCGGATGACGGCGATCGCCTCGTCGCGCTGCTCCGCCGCCTCGGGACGCAAATAGACGCGCTCGAACATGAACTCGCGTAGTTCGTGCATCACCTCGAGCGCCTCGGCCGCCATGGTGATCGTTCCGGTGCGCACTGAGTCATCCACGACCGCCTCGATCATGGTGGCGATCCAGGCGCTTCCCGGTGTGCCGAAGACCCGCTGGGCTCCGGCGGGGAGGTCGCGGTATGCGATCACTCCAGCCCGGACCGCATCATCGACGTCGTGGGTGAGGTAGGCGATCCGGTCGGCATAGCGGCACACCATGCCCTCTTCAGTTGACGGCGGGGGGTCAATCTTCCACGAGTGGGCGCGGATACCGTCGCTCACCTCCCAGGTCGGGTTGATCGGCTCCAGCACCTCGAACACCCGGACGCTCTGCGCGGCGTGGTGCCAGCCGCCGGCGACGTAAGTGCTGAGCGCGTCCTCTCCGATGTGACCGAAGGGTGAGTGACCGACGTCATGGCCCAGGCAGATGGCCTCGGCCAACGGCTCGTTGAGGCCGAGGTATACCGCGAGAGACCGTCCGATCTGGGTGACTTGGAGCGTGTGGGTGAGCCGGGTGACGAAGTGGTCCCCATCGGGATCGATGAACACCTGGGTCTTGTGCTTGAGACGACGGAACGCCTTGGTGTGGAGGATGCGATCCCGGTCGCGCTCGAAGGCGGTTCGGTGGTGATCCGGGGCTTCGGAGATGAGGCGACCCCGGCTTCGCGTCGACCGCGCTGCGGCCGGCGCCAGCCGCTCCCGTTCCCACAGCTCCGCCTGTTCCCGGGTGCGGCGAATGAACCCGCTCACACGATCCGCTCGCGGATCCGGGCGGACACGAAGTCGAGGGTGCCGACGACGATGGCGATTGCCAGCATCTGGACTGCGGCGGCCCGGTACAAGAGCAGGTTGATGTTCTGCTGGAGGAGAAATCCGATGCCGCCGCCGCCGGCAAACCCGATGATCGTGGACATGCGCACGTTGATGTCCCACCGGTAGAGCGTGAATGCGATGTAGGGGGGCACGATCTGGGGAACGACGGCGTAGACGATGCTCTGCAGGCGGGTGGCTCCGGTGGCGGTCACCGCCTCGATTGGTCCCTCCATGATGCTCTCTACCTGCTCGGAGTAGAGCTTGGCGAGGGAGGCGGTGGTGTGCAGGGCGAGGGCGATGGCACCGGCGAATGGACCCACGCCCACCCACACCACGAACACGATCGCCATTACCAGCGGCTCGACCGAGCGGATCACGTTGAAGAACGTCCTGGCGAAGTAGTAGGCCGCCATCCCCGAGGGAAGCTGGTCCCAGCCCCGGGCGAAGTAGACACCCACCACGCCGAGGGCGGCGCCGAGCAGCGCCGGCGCCCAGAGAGTGCCGCTCGCCGCGAACAGGGTGCCGACGGCGAAATCGGCCAGCATCCCCAGGCCGATGCCCGCAAAGAGGCCGGCAAGGGTCCCGACGACACCGAGCACCAGCCGCAGCACCGTTCCCACCAGCCCCCATCCCATCGAGATCCACTTGCGTGCCCGGCGTCCCGCCAACACCCCACCGACGAGAGCCAGCAGGAAGCCTCCGGCCGTCGTCGCTCGAGCATTCGAGGTGGCATCGAGTTGGTACAGCCATTGCACGGCGCCACCGAGGGTGGCGGCGAGGACTGCCACCGCCATGCCGCCGAGCACGAAGCGGGCCAGACCCGCTGCGGCGTCGGGGAGCTTCTGCTTCACCAGGTGTCCGGCGCGGGATCCGAGGAGGGCAAAGGCGGTGCCGGTGACGATGGCGGCGACCACGGTGAGGAACGTGGTGAGCAGGTCGCCGAACACCCGCACGAATCCCCCGAGGAACCCCAACGGCCCCAGGGCGTCCTCGAGGTCGAGGCCGATTTCGAGCAGTGCCCGCCCGAGGAAGCCGATGGCGAACAATCCGCCCAGCGCCACGACGGCTCCGATCCCCCAGCGGCCCGCCTTCATCCACGGCGTGGGCGGGGCATCGTCCTCTTCGGGCATGGTCACCCGGAGCAACCACCCCAACGCGATGACGATGGCTGCGGCGCCGCCGAGGAGGATGGGTAAGGAGTCACCGATGCCCTCCCCGGTGTCGGTGACCCACCGTCCCACCTGTCGTCCCACGAGAATCCCCACCGGGAGGCCGATCACGAACAGAGCCACGCTTGACAGCGGGCTGCGGATGGTTCGCATCAGGTTGCGTGCCGAGAGGAAGGAGAGCGGGATCGCCACTGCGGTGCCGAGCGTTGTGGCGACGAGGGCGAGCATGAGGGTCTCGATGATCTTGTCCCACGAATCCTGGGCGGTCTCGCTCCAGGTCCATCCCCCGGTCCGCTCCCGGGTCGTGAAGCGAAGCTGTTGCACGGTCTCGTCGGGCCGGTCCGGAAGTCTGTAGGTCCTCGAGAACGAGCCGTCGTCGCCGGCCACGATGGTGGCGGTACCCAGCGTCACCCCCGACGGCGGGATGAAGGAGAGCGGCCCTTCCTCACCGGGGTCGAAGTTGAACCCGCGCACGGTGACCTCGGAGCCGGGCAGGGCGCACGAGGGAAACATCTCGAGGTACGGCCCGGTGGTGTCCGGCGGAGTTGGAGTGAAACCTCCGGGCGGGCAGGGGGTCATCACGTCGACGAGGTGGAAGGTGACCACCTCGTTGTGGGCGATGAGATCGGGACGGGCGAGGCCGCGGACGATGCGGATCAGCTGGGTGCGGCGCTGTTCGTCCTTCACCGGTTTGAGGTCGATGTCGGTTCTCTCGAACGCAAAGGCATAGACGACGACCGCGGTGATGATCGTCAGCGTGATGGTGAGGAACCGCACGAACGGGTTCATGTGATGTTTCGGCGTCGCCATCAACCCACCCGCTCGGCATCCTTGCCGTAGATGCTCTTGAAGACCGCATCGTCGAGCTCGGTGGGGGCGCCCTCGAAGACCAGCCGGCCCTCGTTGAGAGCGATCACCCGGTCGGCGTAGCGGTGGACCAGGTCGAGGAAGTGAAGGCTGCACAGGACGGTGACGCCGTCCTTGTCGTTGATGTCCTCGAGGTACTGCATGATGCCGTGGGCGAGCACCGGGTCGAGCGAGGCCACCGGTTCGTCGGCGAGGATCATCTGCGGATCCTGCATCAGGGCGCGGGCGATACCGACCCGCTGCTGCTGGCCGCCGGAGAGCTCGTCGGCGCGTGAGCGGGCCTTGTCGGAGAGGCCGACTCGCTCCAACTGGGCGATTGCCTTGGCGACGTCCTTGTCGGGGAACCGGTTGAACAGGCTGAGGGCGGGGTTGACGTACCCGAGACGCCCGGCCAGCACGTTGGTGATCACCCGGGAGCGGTGGACCAGATTGAAATTCTGGAAGACCATCCCGATCCGACGCCGGATGCGACGCAGATCCTCCTGGTGGGCCTTGGTGAGGTCCTCACCGTCCCAGGTGATGGTTCCCGCGGTGGGTTCGATGAGACGGTTGATGCACCGCAGCAGGGTTGACTTGCCGGAGCCGCTGAGTCCGATCACGGCCATGAACTGGCCGCTGGGAACCTCGAAGGAAACGTCGTCGAGCGCCAGCACTCCGCCCTCGTAGATCTTCGTCAGGTGCTCGACCTTGAGCACGGATCGGTCTCCCCGCCCGGCGTCGGTCTCTTTCTAGCCGATCGGGGGAGGGCCGGCGCTGGGCGCTGCGATGGGTAGCTCGCAGGTCGCAGATGGCGAGACCGCAGATGGCGAGACCGCAGATGGCAGATGGCGAGACCGCCACCACGCTTCCTCTGCTATCTGCAGTCTGCTGTCTGCGATCCGAAATGTGAAAGGGGCGGGGCCTGGTGGCCCCGCCCCCTTGCTGACTCCGAACTCCTGGACTTACAGGTCTTCGAGGTCGTATCCGAGTGCGATCAGCAGGGCTCGGATCGAGTCGAATTCGGCGTCGGTGGTGTCGGCCACGTTGTCCCACGAGTAGGCATCGAAGGCGGTGCCGAACGCGTCGGGATCGCTGGTGGCGAAGTCCTTGATCGCCTGGGTGATCTCGGCCTGGAGGTCCGCAGGGAACTCCGGTCCGTAGGCCATCAGGTCGTTGGGGATGGGATCCGACAGGGCCAGGATCCGCACCTTCTGGATCACGTCCGGCGCCTCCTCACGGAGACCACGACGGGCATCCTGGGGCCGGACCGTGTCGCAGACCAGATCACCCTCGGCGGTGACGGCGCAGGTCTCGACCAGGTCTGCGGGGACGTCGGCGTCCTCGCTGGTCCCGTCCCACGCGGTGTTGCCTTCGAGATCCACGTTCGGGCTGAAGAACACCGTCCCGAACTCGGCCTCGTTGTTGTAGACGGCACGGACCGTGCCGGTGTGACCGCCTGCCTCGAAGCCTTCCCCGGGGGTGATCCCCAGAGCGGCAAACATCCCGGAGGGAACCAGGAACCCCGAGGTCGAGGTGGCATCCGGATAGGCCCATGTCTTGCCGTTGAGGTCATCGAGACTGTCGATGTCACTGTCACGAGGCACGATCACCTCGGCCCAGTACTCGGTGTAGCCGAAGCGCAGCGACTTCAGTGCCGGGGTCACCCCGCACAGATCGTTCGCCAACACATAGGCATTCGCCGGGATGAACCCGATGGTGTTGTCGGGCGAAGCGCACATCGCCTCGATCGTCGCTGCATACGAACTCGGCACTTGCACCTCGAAGAACAAGCCGGTCGCTGTGTTCAGCGCCTCGGCGAGCAATTCGCCGCCGGCGATGATCTCCTCAGCAGAAACCGAAGGCACGAACAGCACCTGAATCGGATTCTCCGCGGTACCAATGGCGGCCGGGGCCGGCTCCTCGAAGAGGACGCTGCCCGCCGGAGCCTCGAACCAGGTGTCGTAGATCGTCTGGTAGGTGCCGTCGGCGAACATGTCGGCCAGCGCGGTGTTCATCTGCGCCAGCAACGCGGTCCGGGCAGGATCGACGCCGAACCCGTAGTGCTCGTTGGTGTCGATCACCTCGACGATCTCGAGGCCCTCACGGTTTGCGATCTCGACGAAGGCGGAGGGCTCGTCGCTGACGACGCCGGTCACCTGACCGCCCTCGACCGCGTTGTAGGCGTCACCGACCACGTCGAACTCGCGCACCAAGACGCCCAACGGGGCGAGGTTCGTGGTCGCCCAGTCGGCACCGGTCGTACCGGTCTGGACCGCCACCGAGTCACCGGTCCCGAGATCCTCGGTGCCGTTGATAAACGGCGTGAGGGTCGTGTTGACCGTGAACCCCTGCTGCGAGTTGTAATACGGCTCGGTGAAGCTCACCTGCAGCGCCCGCTCCGGAGTGATCGTCGTCGCCGAAGCCACGACGTCGAACTGGCCGGTGGCCAGCTGGGTGAAGATCGTGTCAAAGGCGGTGTCGATCCAGTCGACCTCAAGTCCGAGCCGCGTGGCGATCTCGTTGATCAGGTCGGCGTCGAAGCCGATGACGTTGCTTGCCGTATCGAAATCCTCGAACGGCGGGTAGGGGATGTCGGAACCGACGGTGAGCACACCCGGCGTTCGGGTGAGGCTGCTCGCCGCCGTGGTTGTGGCTGCGGTGGTAGTGGTCGCGTCGTCGTCACCACATGCGGAGACGATGAGCGCGAGCACGAATACCAACCCCAGCACCCTGCTTGCACGCATGGCAAATACTCCTGGGTTGACAAGTCGCACGGCCCCGAGGCCGTATCGCGGCGAGGGTATCACGCTCGTGTGACACACTTCTCGGGGAGATGATCCATGATTGACGGGTTGCGGGTCGAGGCCGGGTTGACCGCGGTGGTGATCGCGGTCACCGATGATCGACCGCGGGTCCTCACCATCGGGGCGGCGGAGCCCGGTCTCCCCGCCGGTCCGCTCGACCCGGCGGCGGATCGGACGCTGGAACGGGCCCTTCGGCGATGGGTGGCGGAGACTACGGGTGTTGAACTCGGCTACGTGGAGCAGTTGTACACATTTGGGGATGCCGGCCGGGGCGGCAGGGCGGGGGCGAGGGAATTGGCGATCGCATACCTCGGGCTCGTCGCCGAGACTTCGGTGACCGGGCACGCCGCCTGGTGTGACCTGTATGAGTTCCTCCCCTGGGAGGATCGCCGGCTCGGGGACGGCGAGCCCTGGGCTCCGGCACTGGCGCCGTGGCTGGCGGCGGTGGCCGGCGACGCCCGTCGGGTGCGCCGGGAGCGGGTCGCGCTCGCATTCGGCGGCGGCGAGGCCGGGTGGGATCTCGAGCGGTGCCTGGAGAGATACGAGTTGCTCTTCGAGTCGGGGGCCGTCCCCGAGGCCGGGGGCTCCCGGATCGCCGGGTCGGCGATGGGCCTCGACCATCGCCGGGTGCTCGCCCAGGCTCTCGGCCGGATCCGCGGCAAGCTTCGGTATCGCCCGGTGGTGTTCGAGCTGCTTCTCACAGAGTTCACGCTCGGTGCCCTGCAGCGGGTCGTCGAGGCGCTGGCCGGCGTGCGACTCCACACCGGCAACTTCCGTCGGCTACTCGACCGCTCGGGTGTCGTCGAGGGGGTCGGTCGCTACGACACCGCCACCGGGGGCCGTCCCGCCGAGCTGCATCGGTTCCGGCGGGAGGTGATCCTGGAGCGCCCCGCCCCCGGGGTGGGTCTTCCCGGGATGCGGACATCGGGCTGAGACCACTCACGTCGCCCGTCGCCTGTCGCCCGCAAGACCTGCGTCATCACGGTCTGCCAATTGCCATCCGTCTGTGGTATATACTCATACTGAGTAAAAGGACGACCCACGGTGACCACCGAACTCATCCCGCTGGAATCGCTGTCCCGGGCGGAGCGCAAGGTGGTCGCCGACCGCTACGCCGCTCTGCGGCGGGTCGTGCCCGAGGTGGAGTGGGACGGGCACGCTCCCTACGTCGCCGCCATCGAGCGGCTCAAGGCGGAGCGCAACGCGGTCGTGATCGCCCACAACTACCAGGCGCCCGAGATCTTCCACGGCGTTGCCGACCTCGTCGGCGACTCGCTGGCGATGGCCTACCTGGCCGCCGAGACCGATGCCGAGGTGGTGGTGGTCGCCGGGGTGCATTTCATGGCGGAGACGGCAAAGCTGGTCAACCCCGGCAAGACGGTCCTCATCCCTTCGCTCGAGGCCGGGTGCTCGCTCGCAGAGTCGATCACCGGTGCCGACGTCCGGCTCCTCCGGGAGCGGTACCCCGGTACGCCGGTGGTGACCTACGTCAACACCTCGGCGGAGGTGAAGGCCGAGTCCGACATCTGCTGCACCTCGTCGAACGCGGTCGAGGTGGTCGAGTCGCTCGGCGTGCCCCGGGTGATCTTTCTCCCCGACGAGTTCCTCGGGAAGTGGGTGGCGGCCCAGACCGGAGTGGGTGTCGTGCTGTGGAAGGGCCACTGCATGGTGCACGAGCGCTTTACCGTGGATGAGATCAGGCGGTTCCGTGCCGCGTACGACGGAGACATCGAGGTGCTCGCCCACCCCGAGTGCCCTCCCGAGGTGCTGGCGGAGGCCGACTTCGTGGGATCGACGAGCGGCCTGATTCGCTACGTGAGCGAGCGGCATCCGGCGCGGGTGCTGCTCGTCACGGAGTGCTCGATGGCCGCAAACGTGTCGGTCAACTTTCCCGACACCGAGTTCGTCCGCCCGTGCAACCTGTGCCCGCACATGAACCGCATCACGCTGCCGGCCATCTTCGAGTCGCTGCGGGATCTCAAGCACGAGGTGACGGTCCCCGACGACGTCGCCGCCCGCGCCCGGATCGCCGTGGAGCGGATGCTGGCGGTGGGGCGGGGGCGGGGCGGGTGACGATCGAGCGGATTGCCTCCGACGTCGTCGTCGTCGGCACCGGTGTCGCCGGTCTCACCACAGCGCTTTCGATGCCGACGCGTCGGGTCACGCTGATCACCAAAACCGAACTCGGCGGTGGGTCGACCTGGTTTGCCCAGGGAGGCATCGCCGCCGCGGTGTCGCGTCAGGACTCTCCCGTCCTGCATGCCGGCGACACCATGGCGGTCGGCGCCGGGCTCAACGATCCCCGCGCGGTGGAAACCCTGGCCGGGAACGCGGTCACCGTCATCCGGCACCTCCTGGAGCGGGGCGCGCGATTCGACATCGGTCCCGACGGTGAACTCGTTCTCGGGCGCGAAGCCGGGCATTCGGTGCGCCGCATCCTCCACACCGACGGCGATGCCACCGGCGTCGAGGTGAGCCGGGCGCTGGTGGCGGCGATCCGGAGCGCCGGCCACGTCGACCTGTACGAGCGCACCTTCGCCGCGGACCTCGTCGTCGATGGCGGCCGGGTGGTCGGGCTGACCGCCCGCCGCGCCGACGGTGAGCGGGCCGTCTTCCTTGCCGGGGCCGTGGTGCTGGCCACGGGGGGCATCGGCCGTGTGTACGCCAACACCACCAATCCGCCCGAGGTGACCGGCGACGGCCTGGCAATGGCGGCACGCGCGGGCGCTCGCATCATCGACGCCGAGTTCGTCCAGTTCCATCCGACCGCACTCGCGTCCGGTGTCGACCCGATGCCGTTGCTCACCGAGGCGCTGCGTGGCGAAGGGGCGATGCTCGTCGACGACGTGGGCAATCGGTTCATGATCGGCGAGCATCCCGATGCCGAGCTCGCACCCCGCGACATCGTCGCCCGGGCGGTGTGGCGGCGTCTGCGGTCCGGGCACCGGGTGTTCCTCGACGCCCGGACCGCGGTCGGCGACTCCTTCCCCGAGCGGTTCCCCACCGTGTTTCGCCTATGCCGGGAGTCGGGGATCGATCCGCGGGTCGAGCTCATCCCGGTGGCGCCGGCAGCACACTTCCACATGGGTGGGGTCGCCGTCGGGCTCGACGGCCGCAGCTCGCTCCCGGGGCTGTGGGCGGTGGGGGAGGTGAGTCGGTCGGGAGTGCACGGCGCCAACCGGCTGGCGAGCAACTCCCTGTTGGAGGGTCTCGTGTTCGGCGAGGCGGTCGCCGTCGACGTGGTGGCGTCGACTGCGGGCACACCCAAGGTCGGCGTCGACGCCGTCGTCGACCCGGGACCGCCACCCGAGGTCGATCCAGAGCGGGTCGGCGAGGTGCGCCGGGTGATGTGGGAGCGGGTGGGCGTGGTGCGCGACGACGCGTCATTGCAGTCCGCACTCGAGACCATCTCCGGGATCGAGCGGAACCTGCCGGCGGCGCCCGATGAGGCGGGGAATCTGGTCGAGGTGGCCCGGTTGGTGACGACGGCCGCGCTCGCCCGCACCGAATCGCGGGGCGCCCACTTCCGGTCGGACTACCCGGAGCCCGACGAGACCTACCTCGCCAGGGCGCGATGACCATCCCATTGCCCCCGGAGACCGAGTGGCGTTCGCTCCTGGAACGCGCCCTGCTCGAGGATCTCGATGGCGTCGGCGACATCACCACTGCCGCAGTGATCCCGGCGGGTGCCTCCGCCCGGGGTCGCATCGTCGCCCGCGAGCCGGGGGTCGTGGCCGGGGTGCCCGTCGCCCTCGAGGTGTTCCGGATGCTCGATCCGTCGATCCGGGTCGAGATCGGCGCTTCTGAGGGAGCGGCGGTGGTGGAGGGGGGTGTGCTGGCGACGGTCGACGGCGCGGCCGCCCCGATCCTCACGGGCGAGCGGATCGCCCTCAACCTGCTCGGTCGGTTGTGCGGCATCGCCACTCGCACCGCCGGGCTCGTCGCCGCGGTGGCGCACACCGGGGTCGCGGTCGCCGCCACGCGCAAGACCACACCGGGGTTGCGGGCACTGGAGAAGTACGCGGTCGTCTGCGGTGGCGGCCGGCCGCACAGGTTTGGGCTGTTCGATGCGGTGCTCATCAAGGACAACCACCTCGCCGTCGTGGGCAGCATCCTCTCCGCGGTGCGCGCCGCGCGGGCTGCGGTGGGGGATGGGGTGGTCGTGGAAGTCGAGGTGACGACACTCGACGGTCTAGGGGAAGCGATCGCCGCAGGGGCCGATGCGGTGCTCCTCGACAACATGGACCCGTCCACCGTCGGGGAGGCCGTCGCCCTCGCCGCCGGGCGGGTCACCCTGGAGGCGTCGGGCGGCATCACGCCGGAGACGATCGTGGCGTTTGCCGAGACCGGTGTCGATGTCGTCTCCCTGGGGTGGCTCACCCACAGCGTCCCGGCGCTCGACGTGGCGTTGGACTTCATCACACAATGAGCGGGACGAGCCGATACCGGTTTCCGGTTTCCCGTTTCCCGTTTCCGGTTTCCCGACCGCGGGTAATGGCGACGGGCGACGGGCGACGGGCAACTGGTAACGGGTAACGGGCAACGACCTCCCCTGCCCCCCGTCACCGGCCACCGGTACCATCGACCCGTGCCCGAATACCGTGCCCTCTACCGGAAGTACCGCCCGCAGGAATTTTCGGAGGTGATCGGGCAGACCCATGTCACCGAGACCTTGGCGCGCGAGGTGCAGGCGGGGTCGGTGGCCCACGCCTATCTGTTCGCCGGGCCCCGCGGCACCGGCAAGACCACCACCGCCCGGATCCTGGCCAAGGCGCTCAACTGCCCCGACCGCCGCGCCGACGGGGAGCCGTGCAACGTGTGCGTCTCTTGCGTCGGGATCACCGAGGGCAGTTCGATGGACGTCATCGAGCTCGATGCCGCCTCACACAACAAGGTGGAAGACGTGCGCGAGATCAGGGCGAACGTGGGGACGGTCGCCAGCGTGGGTGGAGCGCGGCGGGTGTACATCCTGGACGAGGCCCACATGCTGTCGCGAGCGGCCGCCAACGCCCTGCTCAAGACTCTCGAGGAGCCCCCGGAGCACGCCCATTTCGTGCTCGCCACGACGGAGCCCTACAAGCTTCCCGACACGATCCGCAGCCGCACCCAGCGGTTTGACTTTCACCCCATCGGCTCGGAGGCGCTGGTTCGCCACCTGGAGCGGGTGGCGGTCGCCGAGGGGCTGAAGGCCTCACACGAGGGCCTGGCGTTGATCGCCCGTCACGCCGCAGGTAGTGCCCGCGATGCCCTCGGGCTGATGGAGCAGGTCGCCGCCCTCGGCGGCGGCAAGGTCGACCCGGCCGGGATCTCCCGCGCCCTCGGGCTCGCGGGTGACGACGCCTTTGCCCAGCTGGTCGACGCCGTCGCCACCGGCGACGCCGTCGGCGGCCTCACCCTGGTGGCCAACCTGGCGTCGAGCGGAGCCGATCTTCGCCGGTTCGTCGCCGACGGTCTCGAGCTGTTCCGGGGGTTGTTCCTTGCGCAGTACGCCCCGAACCTCCAGGAGATCGTGGACGAGTCAGCCGAGCGTCTCGATGAGTGGCGCGAACTGGCACGACGGCTGCAGCCGAGCGAGGTGCTGCGCTGCATCGACCGTCTCGCTGCCGCGCTGGCCGATCTGCGCGAGGGGCGGGAGGAGCGCCTGGTGGTCGAGCTGACGGTGTTGCAGATGTGCCGCCCCGAGACCGCCCAGGACGTCGCCGCCCTCACGGCTCGCGTCGACCGGCTCGAGGAGCGGCTGCGCCGGGTTCAGGGCACCGTCGCCGCTCCGGTGGCACCCGTCGCCTCCGTCACACCCGAACCGGCACCGGCTCCCCCGCTCGGGCCGGTGCCCAAGGCAGAGCCGCCGCGGCGCACCGCGGCGAAGGCAGAGGCTCCGTTCGAGGCGGTTCCCCCGTCCCCGGTGGTGGTGGTGGTAGCGGCGTCGCCGCGGGAGCCGATCACCGGTCTCACGCTCGACGCCGTGCAATCGGCATGGCCCGAAGTGGTGGCCCGGATTCGAGATGAGGCCGGACCCCGCCGGTTTGCGCTGTTTCGCGAGGTGCGGCCGGCCGAGGTGTCCGATGTCACGATCGTGCTCGAGATCCCGGCCAGCCTTCCCTTCCACCTCGCCAGGCTCGGCGAGGACGACGCCCTCAACGTGATCGCGGTGCGGGTGTTCGGTGACGTACTCGGGGGAGGGGTGAGGCTGGCCTATCGGTCGGGATCGGCTACCGAGCCGGCGACCGCTCTTCGTCCCGATCCACTCCGGGCCCCCGACCGCGACACCCTCTCCGAGGCGGGCGAGGGCGCGATCGATCCCGCGACGCTGATGGCCGATCTGTTGGACGGGGAAGTCGTGGAGTAGGTATCAGGCACCAGGCTCCAGGCACCAGCCGGAGCGAGACCCTGGTGGCTGGTGCCTGGTGCCTACCCTGTTTCCGATGTTCGAAGCCCCGATCCAGCGCCTCATCGACGAGCTGTCGCGCCTTCCCGGCGTGGGCCAGAAGTCGGCGCAGCGGCTCGCCTTCCACCTGCTCCACGTCGAGGAGGCGGATGCCAGACGGCTCGCCGAGGCGATCACCGCGATGCGACAGCAGGTGAGGTTGTGTACCCGCTGTTTCAACGCGACCGACTCCGCGGAGTGCTCCATCTGCCGTGACCTGCGGAGGGACCCGACACTGGTGTGTGTCGTCGAGCGTGCTCAGGACATCGTCGTGGTCGAGAAGACCCAAGAGTTCCGGGGCCGGTACCACGTGCTCGGTGGTGCCATCTCACCGATCGAGGGCATCGGGCCCGAACAGCTGCGGATGCGGGAACTCGCTGCCCGGGTCGGCGCCGAGGGGGTACAGGAGGTCATCGTCGCCACCAACCCCACCGTCGAGGGGGATACCACGGCGCTCTACATCGCCCGGATCCTCAAGCCGCTCGGCGTGCGGGTCAGCCGTCTGGCCAGCGGTCTTCCGGTGGGCGGCGACCTCGACTACGCGGACGAGATCACCCTGGGGAGGGCTCTGGTCGGCCGCCGGGAGCTGTGAGGGTCTTTCTCGTCTCGGGTTATCACACCGGATCGCACCGCGCCTGGGCGGAGGGATACCTGGCGACGACCCGCCACGACGTTCATCTGGTGACACTCCCCGGCGTCTTCTGGAAGTGGCGGCTCACCGGAGGCTTCGTGTCGCTCGCCGAGCAGGTGGAGGCACTCGCCGGGCGAGTGGGGAGGCCCGACGTCATCCTCACCACGTCGATGGTGGACCTCGCCGGGTTGCGCGGGATGCTGCGGTCCCTCGGTACCGTCCCGGTCGCGCTCTACATGCACGAGAACCAGATCACCTATCCCGCCACCGGGCGTACTCGGCTGGAGCAGGGGCACGGCCTCGTGACGTGGACCTCGCTCCTCGCCGCCGACGCGGTCGCCTTCAACTCCGTGTTTCATCGCACCTCCCTCCTCGACGCGCTGCCCGGGTTCCTCGGCTCGTTCCCCGACGAGTCCCACGCCCACCACCTCGAGGCGGTTGCGGCGAAGTCGGTTGTCCTCCCGGTTGGATCCGAGCTCGCAACGCTCGCCTCCGGTCCCAAGGTCCACCCGCCCCTGGTGCTGTGGAACCACCGTTGGGACGACGACAAGGATCCGGGAGCGTTCCTCGACCTGATGCTCCGGCTCGCCGACGGTGGAGCCGCGTTCTCTGTTGCCCTCGCCGGTGAGAGGTTCGTCGATCAGCGACGGCGCCTCGACGGGGCGGTGGCGGCGTTGGGGGACAGGGTGGTGGTGGACGGCCACCTCACCCGCGACGAGTACGAGGCGGTGGTCGCAGCCTCCTCGATCGTGGTGAGCACCGCGGTTCAGGAGTTCTTCGGCGTCGCCGTCGTAGAGGCGATTCATGCCGGGGCGTTCCCAGTGCTTCCCGATCGGCTCGTGTATCGCGAGCGGATCCCTGGTCCGCTCCATTCGAGGTGCCTCTTCACCTCGCCCGCCCATGCGGTCCGCCTGCTCTCGGATGCGATCGCGGACACCGGCATGCGCGACGAGACCACGGCGCTGCTGCGGGGCGCGACCGCTGCCTTCGATTGGCGAGAGGTCGCTCCCGCCTACGACGCCTGGCTGGGATCCATCACCGGGTCGTAGGCATCGGTGATCCTGCGGAGCCGGTCGAAGCGATCCAGCGCGAGGTTGCGGTCCGGTTCGGTCACCCGGCGACCTCGATGACGATGGCGTCGCCCTGGCCACCTCCGCCGCACAGGGTGGCGCCGCCCACCCCGCCGCCCCGGGCGCGCAGTGCGTTGATCAGGGTGACGACGATGCGGGCCCCGGTCGCACCCAGGGGATGCCCCAGGGCCACGGCGCCACCGTGGAGGTTGACCCGCGTGGGGTCGATGTCCAGCGACCTCGCCGACCACAGGGCGACGGCGGCAAACGCCTCGTTGATCTCGACGAGATCGAGATCGCCCGGGCTCATCCCGGCGCGCTTCAGTGCCACGCGCAAAGCCTCTGCCGGCCGGTCGTGGAGGGTGGCGTCGGATCCCCCGATCTGCCCGTAGCCGCGAATGGTCGCCAACACCTGAAGCCCGGCGGCGTCGGCGGCGTCGGCGTCGGCGAGCACGAGTGCGGCGGCGCCGTCGGAGATCTGCGACGCGTTGGCTGCGGTGATCGTGCCGTCCGCCTGAAACGCGGGACGGAGGGCGGCGAGCGAGCCGACGGTCGCGTCGGTGCGGATCCCCTCGTCGACGGTCACGATCACCGGGTCCCCCTTGCGCTGCGGCACGGGAACCGGGGTGATCTCTTTCGCAAAGTGGCCCGAGTCTGTGGCGGCGGCCGCGCGGCGGTGGCTCTCGGCGGACCAGGCGTCCTGCTCCCCGCGCTCGATGCCGAGTTCGCGGTTCTTGCGGTCGGAGGACTCGCCCATCGTGCACCGGTCGAAGGCGCACCACAGCCCGTCGTGGTTCATGGCATCTATCAGTTCGACGTTGCCGATGCGGGCTCCCCAGCGTGCGTCGGGGGCGACATAGGGGGCGTTGCTCATCGACTCCATGCCCCCGGCGACGACGAACTTGGCCTCACCGAGGCGGATGTCCTTGTCGCCGAGGGCGATCGCCGTCATCCCGGACAGGCACACCTTGTTGATGGTGGTGGCGGGAACCGTCATGGGGAGGCCTCCCCGCACTGCGGCCTGACGGGCGGTGATCTGGCCGGTGCCCGCCTGGATCACGTGACCGAAGAGGACTTCGTCGATCTGGCTCGGGTCGATGCCGGACCGCTGCAGAGCGGCGGCGATGGCGACCCCGCCCAGGTCGACTGCCGCCAGCGGACGGAATGCCCCGCCGAAGCGGCCGATGGGGGTGCGAGCGATCCCGGTGATCACGGTCGGCATGGACTCTCCTGAGAGCGATACCGGGAATGGTACGGCAGGAAGAGCATGCAGCTTGCAACATGGGAGTGGCAGCGTCGTCGCCCGTCGCCCGTCGCCCGTCGCCCGTCGCCTGTCGCCCTCTGGTATCTGGCATCTGGCGCCTGGTGCCTGGTGCCTCTTTATCATCCTCTCCCGACATGTTGGCTCTCGCCGGTGCCCGCGATCAGTTCGTCTCCATCGACGAGTCATTCCTGACGTGGGTGTTGCTCCTGGCCATCATCGTCATGCTCATCGCGGTCGACCTGTACCGCCATCGCGACGATCACGTGCCCTCGGGACGTGAGGCGCTCGTCGAGTCGGTGGTGTGGATCCTGTTCGGCTTCGCCTTCGGCGGTTACGTCGCCTGGGTTTTCGGAGCCGGTGCCTTCGGGGAGTACACCTCGGGGTACCTCATCGAGCGATCGCTGAGCATCGACAACGTCTTCGTGTGGTCGATCGTGTTCACCACACTGGGGATTCCCCTGAAGTTCCAGCACCGGGTGCTTTTCTGGGGCATCTTCGGCGCCCTGGTGCTGCGGGCGGCCTTCATCGGAGGTGGCACCGCCCTGGTCACCCGCTTCGAGTGGGTGATGGTCGTGTTCGGGATGTTTCTGATCTACACCGGGGTGCGGGTGTACCGGCATCGGGCCCAGGAGGGTGAGGGTGCGGCCCGGACCATGGACCTGGTGCGGCGGTTCATGCCGGTCACCGCCAACTACGACGGTCACCGCTTTCTCACCAAGGTGAATGGGCGCCGGGCCGCCACGCCGCTGCTCGCCGCGCTGGTCGTCGTCGAGTTGACCGACATCGTCTTTGCGGTGGACTCGGTCCCGGCGATCCTGGCGGTCTCCCACGAGCCCTATCTGGTATTCGCCTCCAACGCCTTTGCCATCCTCGGACTGCGGGCGATGTACTTCCTGTTGGCCACCGCCCGGGGCCGGTTCCACTACCTGTCGCACGGGCTGGGGGCGGTGCTGGTGTTCGTCGGGGTGAAAATGGCCGTTGCCGAGTGGGTGCACATCGACACCTACCTCTCGCTGGGGGTGATCACCGCAGTGCTCATTGCCGCCATCGTCTTCAGCGAACGCAAGACGCGACGGATGCAGCGGGAATCGCGGCAGAACGCGCCGCGCGGGTCTGGTAGTTAGTCGGCGTGCCGCCTCGCCCGTTTCCCGTTTCCCGTTTCCCGTAAGAATCGCATCGCTGAGGTCTTGCTCATTGCGGCGGAGCGAAGCGAGCACTTTGGCGAATTGCGAATTGCGAATTGCGAATTGCGGCGGCCCCGAAGGGGCCGACCTCTTGCCGGAGGCCCCGAAGGGGCCGACCTCTCGGCCGACTCTTCACTAGATTTGTCGCGGATGCTCCCGCTGAACTTGCATCACACTGCGGTCGCGGTGCGTGACCTCGATGAGAGCCTGCGATCCCTGGCGGCGCTCTTCGGGGTGGAGCCGCTGAGCCGCGAGGTGATCGCCGATCAGGGGGTGGAGGAGGCGATGGTGCCCTTCGGTGGCTCGTACCTGCAATTGCTCATGCCCCTCGGTGCCGACACCCCCGTAGGGCGATTCCTGGACCGGCGGGGTGAGGGTCTGCACCACGTCGCCGTGCAGGTCGCCGACATCGACGCCGCCCTCGCCCACCTCGTCGGGACCGGGGCGGAGCTCGTCGACCGGGAGCCGAGGCGGGGGGGTGGTGGCCACCGGATCGCATTCATCCATCCCCGGGCGCTCGCCGGAACCCTGATCGAGCTCGTCGAGGTGCGCTGATGGAGATTTCCGGCGACCCCGGTCCGCTGCTGGCGTCGGCGATCGTGGCCGCGCTCGCTCAGATCGAAGAGGAGGCCGCGGACGCAGCCTCCGTGCCACCGGGGCGGCCGACTCCGGGGCGATGGGTGACGTCCGGCCTCCCCCGGGCGGTGCCTCCGCCGTTCGTCGCTCGGCCGGCGCGGGCGTCGGAACGATCGGTGTCGGGCGACGAGGCGGAGCCGGGCTAGGCCACGGCTTCGGCGGCCGCGGGGCGGTCCTCGGCTGCGGGGAGGCTGAAGCAGAACCGGGCCCCGACCGGGAAGCCGGGCTCGTACCAGATCCGACCACCCATGGCCTCGACCAGATGCCGCGCCACTGCCAGCCCGATGCCGAAGCCCGACTCGGTGCGGGCGTGGCCGGTGGTCACCTGCTCGAAGGCTCCGAATATGCGCTCGCGGTGCTCGACGGGCACGCCGGGGCCGTTGTCGGCGACGACGATCACCCACTCGCCGCCGCGGGTCGTCGCATCGACCCACACCTGATCACCGCCGTACTTGCGGGCGTTTTCGAGGAGGTTGCGCAGCACCTGCTCCACGCGGTTGGGATCGGCGTGCACCCGGACTCGCCCGCTCACGGCAACGGACGCGGATCGGCCACCGCCGGCGGGGAAGAGCAGGTCGGTGATCTTGAAGGCGGCGGGTTGTAGCGAAAAGTCCACGGCCTCGACGAGCAGGTGCCCGGCCTCGAGCCGGGGGATGGCGAGGACGTCGTCGACCAGCTTGGCGAGGTGCTCCGCCTCGCCCACGACGATGCGCAGGAACTCGTCGGCCTCTTCCGGGGCGAGATCACGCCATGTGTCCCGCAGGGTCAAGGCGAAACCGGCGATGTTGGTCAGCGGCGTGCGGAGCTCGTGTGTGACCATCGACACGAACTCGTTCTTCATCTCCGACGCCCGACGCTCGGCCGTGAACGCCTCGTCCTGGCGCCGCCGGGCGGCGTCCACCGCGGTGGTCGCGGCGGTCAGCGAGACGGCGACCCCGCCGAGGAACACGGCGACGGTGAGCCAGAGGATCGGTTGGCCGGAGGCCGAAAGCGGGATCGCCGATGGGATTGCCGCCAGGGGTTCGAGTGCGATTGCGGCGCCGTACACGGAAAGCACGACGATCAACGTGCGCACGCCCCCGAAGGTGATCGAGGCGGCGATGAAGTAGGCGGCCGCGGCGATGAACACGGGGTCGGTGTGTTCGACGATGGAGAGCCCGCCGACCAGGAAGATCGCATCGACGACGAGCGATTCCACCGGAGAAGCCACCGTGCGGCCCCTGGTCAGGGCGTGGACAACGATGATCCCGGCGGCGACACCGGGAACCCACACATAGGGGATCCCGATGAGGACTCCCGCACCGCACGCCGCGGCGACGATGGCGGCGGCCGCCGCCCGCACGCGCTGAATCCACGGGCGGATCGGCCCGTAGTCGACGGGTGCGGCAAAGCGCTCCAACTGGGCGCGTAGACCGGGCACGGGTTCTGTATCGGTCGTCGGGGACTAGTCCCTAAGAGGAAGGTTGCAGGGGGCAGGTCGCAGGTCGAGATGGCAGATGGCAGATGGCAGATACCCAGCTCGACGGCCCGGAGCATCCTGCTGCCTGCTGTCTGCAATCTGCTGTCTGCGATCTGCTATCTGGTTCGCCGCCCCTCTAACGCCTCCACCACGTCGTCGGGGACGATCAGGTCGCCGCGGCCGACACCCACCTGGATCCCCGGCTTGTTCGACCCGTGGTGGTCGCTTCCTCCAGTCGCAACGAGCCCGAAGCGCTCCGCCATGCGCGCCATGTCGGCACGCTGCTGCGCCGGGTACTCCGAGTACCAGCATTCGACGCCGACGATCCCCAGGTCCGCGAAGCGGCGGAAGGCCGCGGTGTAGCCGTCGGCGCCGTCGGCGATGGTATGGGGATGGGCGACCGCCGTCACCCCGCCCGACTCCGCCACCAGCTCGACCGCCCGTTCCACGGTGAGCCGCTTGCGCCCCCGGTAGGCGGGCCGGCCGTTTCCGAGAAACCGGTCGAATGCCTCGGTGTTGGTGGTCACCACCCCGTGGTCGACGAGGGCCCGGGCGATGTGGGGACGACCAACCACACCCTTGATGGAGATCCGCTCCACTTCCTCCACGGTGATCGGGTGTCCCATCTCATTGAGGGCGGCGATGATCTCGACATTGCGGCTGCGGCGGCTCTCCCGGATCTCTTCGAGCTCGCGGTCGAGCCGCGAGCCGGCGTCCACCCACCAGCCGAGCAGGTGCATCGGGGGCCCGTCCCAGTCCACCGACAGCTCCACGCCGGGGATGAGTCCGATCCGTCCCTCGGCGGAAATGCGGGCTTGGGCGATCCCCTCGAAACCGTCGTGGTCGGTGAGGGCAATCGTGGTGAGCCCCGCCGCCACCGCCATCTCCACCACCACGGCGGGTTCGTCGGTGCCGTCCGAGTAGACGGAGTGCAGGTGGAGATCGACGCTCACCGCATCACCGTTGGATGGTGATCGACTCGATGTAGACCGTCTCCAGCGGCAGCGAGGGCTCGAAGGTGTTGGGGTTGGTGCCGATGGGAATGGTGGCGATGGCGGCGAGTGTGCCCAGGCCGTCGGTGACCGTGCCGAACACGGTGTAGTCGGGATCGAGGTCGATCTCGTCGAGCACGATGAAGAACTGACTGCCACCGGTGTCCGGTCCGGAATTGGCCATGGCCACCACACCGGTCACGTAGGAGAAATCAGCGGTGGGGAGCTCGTCTGGGATCCGGTACCCCGGACCGCCGTGCCCGGTCGCGGTCGGATCGCCCATCTGGACGACGAACCCGGGGGCGATCCGATGGGAAACCGTTCCGTCGAAGTAGCCCTGCTCGGCTAGGAACACGAACGAGTTGACCGTCGCCGGGGCGACGTCGGCGAGCAGTGCGATGGTGATGTCGCCACAGGAGGTGTGCAGCGTGGCCACGATCTCGCCTTCGACGCCGAGGTCGTCGGGTGTGGCGAAGGTCATCTCCCGGGCGGGGTTCGGCTGCTCGGCGTCGCACGCCGTCGGTTGCGAGCGGAACTGCTCGTACTCCGCTGAGTCGATCGGGGGCGTCGACGAATCGTCGCCGCAGGCGCCCAGGAGGAGCAGGAGTGCGGTGGTGGCGGAGAGCACGTTGCGGGATCTCATGGGAAAGGGATCGTATCGTTCCCCCCCGATCGTCCATCTGGCATCTGGCATCTGGCATCTGGCATCTGGCACTCGGTACCCTGCTGCCATGTCTCTCGTCGTGCAGAAGTACGGCGGCACTTCGGTCGGCGACGCCTCGCGGATTCGCGCCGTCGCCGGGCGGGTCGCCGAGCGACGCCGCTCCGGTGACTCCGTCGTGGTCATCGTGTCTGCGATGGGACACACCACCGACGAGCTGATCCGGCTCTCCTCCGAGATCAGTCCACATCACCACCCGCGCGAGATGGACATGCTGCTCACCGCCGGCGAGCGCATCGCGATGGCCCTCCTCGCCATGGCCATCCGCGACGAAGGTGTCGAAGCCATGAGCCTCACCGGCTCGCAGGCGGGGATCCTCACCGACACTTCTCACGGTCACGCCAAGATCCGCGACATCAAGGCATTCCGGGTCGTCGAGGGGCTCGAGGCGGGCAAGGTCGTGATCGTCGCCGGCTTCCAGGGCGTTTCCCCCGATACGAAAGAGATCACCACCCTCGGCCGGGGTGGATCGGACGCCACCGCCGTCGCCATGGCGGCGGCGCTGAAGGCCGACGTCTGCGAGATCTACACGGATGTCGACGGTGTGTTTACCTCGGATCCGCAGGTGGTGCCCGGCGCCAGGAAGCTCGACGAGGTGTCGTTCGACGAGATGCTCGAGTTGGCCGGCGCCGGGGCGCGGGTACTCATGCCGCGGTCCGTAGAGTTCGGCAAGCGATTCAACGTCCCGATCCACGTCCGGTCGTCGTTCCACGATCGCCCCGGCACTTGGGTCAAGGAGAAGGTGATGGAGCAGGCGATCATCAGCGGCGTCGTTCACGACGTCTCCGAGGCGAAGATCACGATGCGCGGGGTGCCCGACACCCCGGGGGTCGCCGCCGCGGTGTTCGGTCCCCTTGCGGAGGCGGGCATCTCGGTGGACATGATCGTGCAGAACGTGTCGAGTGGGGGAGTCGCGGACATCTCGTTCACGATTCCCCGGGAGCTGCTCGCCCAGGCGACTCCGATTGCTCAGGGGGTGGCCGCCGGGATCGGCGCCGCCGGGGTGGACGTCGACGGCACCATCGGCCGGGTGTCGATCGTGGGGAGCGGGATGCGCGCCTATCCCGCCGTCGCCGCGAAGATGTTCTCCGTGCTCGCCTCCGCCGGCATCAACATCGCCATGATCTCCACCTCTCCGATCCGGGTGTCATGTGTGATCGCGGAGTCGGCGGTGGAGGAGGCCGTCCGCTTGCTTCACGCCGCCTTCGAGCCCCCGATGACGGAGGTGGCGTCGTGACCGTGCGCACCGCCATCGTCGGGGCAACCGGTGTGGTGGGCCGCGAGATGCTGGCCACCCTGGAGCGCCGCGATTTCCCCGTTGGGGATCTGCGGATGTTCGCCTCGGAGCGGTCGGCCGGCTCCGTGGTCCCGACCCGCTGGGGTGACGTCACCGTCGAGAGCCTCAGCGGTGCCGATCCCGCCGGAGTCGAGGTCGCCCTGTTCTCCGCGGGCGGGGACCGTTCCCGGGAGCACGCCCCCCGGTTTGCCGCCGCCGGGACGGTCGTCGTCGACAACTCGTCGGCGTTCCGGATGGATCCCCGGGTGCCACTGGTGGTGGCGGGGGTGAACGATGCCGCCGCCCACGGACATCACGGCATCATCGCCAATCCGAACTGCACCACGATGGTGCTGATGATGGGCCTGGCGCCACTGCATCGCGCCGCCGGTCTCACCGATCTCGTGGCCACCTCGTACCAGTCGGTCTCGGGTTCCGGGCACAGAGGCATCGCCACCCTCGAGGCCGAGTCGGCGCACTTCTCCACCGACCTCGATGCCCTCCGCACCGGGACCTGGCGGGAGCCGCCGCCGGGGTTCTACGTCCGACCGATCGGGTTCAACGTGATCCCGTTCACCGGTGCCGGGGTAGCCGGCGGCTACACGGACGAGGAGATGAAGCTGGTCGACGAGACCCGCAAGATCCTCGAAGCTCCCGGCGTCCGGGTCGAGCCGACCTGCGTCCGGGTACCGGTGATGGTGAGCCACGGTGTCGCCGCCACCGCCTGGTTCGAACGACCCGTCGCCGCCGACGAGGCGTGTGACCTCATCGCGGGTGCCCCCGGAGTCGAGTTGTGGATGGACAAGGTGCCGACCCCGCTCGACGCCGCCGGTCGTGACGATGTGCTGGTGGGACGGATCCGCGCCACCGTCGGCCGTCCAGGCGGGATTTCGCTGTGGACGGTGGGGGACAACCTGCGCAAGGGAGCCGCCCTCAACGCGGTGCAGATCGCGGAAATAACCGTCGGCGGCTGAGGGCAGATATGAGGTTCGAGGCACCGGGCTCCAGCCAGATTGAAGACACCTGAGACCCGAGGCCTCCTTTTTCGTGCCCGGTGCCTCGTCCCTGGCACACCGGTACACTTGAATTCCCGCTACGGGACGTGGCGCAGTTTGGCAGCGCGCATCGTTCGGGACGATGAGGCCGCCGGTTCAAATCCGGCCGTCCCGACCGGAGCCCCCGAGCCGTTCGGGGGCTCTCGTCATTCTCCGGTCCTTCAGCGGACGGCGTCGTCGATGGCTTTGCGGAGGTCGCCCGCTGAGAAGGGCTTGCGCACCCACGCCGCCGCGCCAGATCGTCCTGCGAGAAACGCGTCGGCGTCGCGGTCGAGGAGCAGGATGACCGGCGGCGCGGCACGACCCGACCCTGCGAAGGCGTCGCGAACCGCCCGGGTGACCGCCATGCCTCCCATCGATCCGACCTGGAGGTCGACGAGCACCGCATCCGGTTTGTCCGAGGTCACGGTTTCGGCCACGGACCTGGGATCCGAGGTCTCTGCAATC
>DATDRW010000075.1:0-8944 GCA_035291545.1 Acidimicrobiia bacterium | reverse complement strand
ACGAGTCCGAGCACCGACACGGCGAGCGAGAACCGCCGGTCGCTCATCTCCCCCGGAACTCCGGGTCCCGCTTTTGCAGGAACGAGGCCGCCCCCTCGAGGAAGTCCGCGGATGAGAAGAGCACGGCCTGCGCCGTCTGTTCGTAAGAGAGCGCCTCCTCGAACGACATCTCGAACGACCGGTCGAGGCCGGCCTTGATGAACCGCTGTGCCAGCGGTGCCCCGGCGGCCAGCTCCCTCGCCACCGCGCTCGCCACACCGTCGAGATCGGCGGCGGGGACGACCCGGGTCACCAGACCGAGGCGTTCGGCCTCGGCGACCTCGAACACGCGGCCGGTGAGCGCCAGTTCTTTCGCCCGCGCCAGGCCGATCCGGCGAGGCAGCAGCCAGGTCCCGCCGAAGTCGAGGGTGAGGCCCCTTCTCACGAAGATCTCAGAGAACCGGGCGCGATCCGAAGCGATCAGCACGTCGCAACCGAGGGCGAGGTTCATCCCGGCGCCGGCGGCGACGCCGTCGACCGCCGCCACCGTCGGCTTCGAGCTGCGATGCAGGGCGAGCGCGGCGGCACCAACCCGCTCCACCATGGCGTAGCCGTCGATCACGGCGCCGGGAATGAAGTCCGACCCCATGTCGGCGCCCGAGCAGAAGTCCCCGTCGGCGCCGGTCAGGAGCAGTACCCGCTGCTCGGATGCCTCGAACTCGGTGAACAACTCTTCGAGGCGACCCCATTGGCCCGAGGGGACGGCATTCCTCCGACCCGGGTTGGCGATCGTCAGCCGACGGACCGGCCCCTCGTCGCGAACCTCGAACATGGCGGGCACGATACCGGGACACCCCGGTCGTACCATGCAGCGCGTGGGATTCAACCCCTTTCAGAGGCGACGGCGCCGGTCGGCCGCCGACATCGTGCTGGTCGTGGTGACGATCGCGATCGCCGCGGCGCTGGTCGTCTGGGCGGCAGTCTCGGGTTGAACGCCTTCGACGACGAGGTCGTGGTCCCGGTTCAGCCGCACGCAGCGCGCAAGCGCTATCTATGCCCCGGCTGCGACGGGTTCATCGAGCCCGGGGACGGGCACGTCGTCGTGGTGCCGGAGCACCACCCCGACCTCCGCCGTCACTGGCACCGTGCCTGCTGGCACCGGGAACAGCGACGCCGCCACGGTCGCTGATTCAGACGACACCCTGCACCCAGCGGACGGTGGCGCCTCGGCGATCCAGTCGCACCGCCACCACGTCGATCCGGGAGGGACGGGGCCGGAGGCGGCTCGCCGCCTCCCACATGCGGCGCTCCTTCTCCCCGGTCAACTGGATGAGCGGATCCTCCCCCACCCGTGTCTTCACCTCGACGGCGACGACACGGCGTCCGATGGCCACCAGGAGGTCGATCTCACCGGGTCCGGCGCGCAGGTTCGACGCCACCAGCCGCGCTCCGCGGCGGAGGAGGAAACCGGCGGCGATGCGCTCGCCGAGCCGGCCTAGATCTCGCCGGGATCGGGCGGCTTGAACTCCGGATGCTCGACTTCCTCGACGTTGACGTCGCGGAAGGTGAGCACCCGCACGCTCTTCAGGAACCGAGCCGGGCGGTACATGTCCCAAACCCATGCATCCTCGAGTTCGATCTCGAAGAACACCGAGCCGCCCGTTTCTCTCGTCTTCAGGTCGACGCGGTTTGCCAGGTAGAAGCGGCGCTCCGTCTCGATGACGAAACGGAACATCGGGAGCACGTCGTGGTACTCCCGGTAGATCTGCAACTCGACGTCGGATTCGTACCGCTCGAGGTCTTCTTCGCTCACGGAGATCTCCTGGCGACGGCGGCCGGTGCGGCCGGCGGAAAGCCGATCTTAGCCCTCAGCCGGAACCCACGGGACCCGGTGTTCACCACCTTTTACCGCAGGACGGAGCCCCTGCCTAGAGCCCTCCCCACCGGCTCGGCGGCCAGACCCGGATGAAGGCTCTCCCGATGATGTCGCCCACGGGAATCGTACCGAACCGCCGGCTGTCCTCGCTCTGGTTGCGGTTGTCCCCCATCACGAACACCTCCCCATCGGAGATGGTGAGCGGGCCGAACGCATCCATGCGCGACCCCTCTCGCAGATACGGCTCATCGAGCGCCACCCCGTCGACGTACAGGGTGTCGCCCCGGATTTCGATGGTCTCGCCGCCGACGGCGATCACCCGCTTGATGAGAGCCGTATCGGGCGTGCTGATGCCGAGGGCCTCCCCGACGTTGCGCACGATGGACCCGACCACCGACTCCCCCCCGTCGTGGGGAACCAGCGGCGAATCGAACACGATCACATCCCCGCGTTCCGGCTCGCCGAACCGGTAGGCGAGCTTGTTCACCATCACCCGGTCACCCTCGAGCAGCGTGTCCCGCATCGAGGCCGAGGGAATGAAGAACGCCTGGACGAGAAAGGTCTTGATGACGACCGCCACCGCGAGGGCGACGATGATGAGGATCGGGAGTTCTCTCCAGAAGGAGCGGGCAGCGTCCTTCTTCTCACCCCGGGCCTCGGCATCGTCGCGCAGGTGCTCGATACCCTCGGGATCGCCGAATGGATCGCTGCCGTCGGTGGAGGCGCGGTCGGGTTCGGGAGGGTCGGAATGCACGGAGCGACGATACTGCCGCGGTGGCTTCGGGTACGAGAACCGCTAGTCGCGCTTCTCTTTGATCCGGGTGGCGCGGCTTCCGACGCGGTCGCGCAGGTAGTAGAGCTTGGCCCGGCGCACGTCACCCTTCCGCACGACCTCGATCGAGGCGATGATCGGAGCGTGGACGGGGAAGATCCGCTCCACCCCGACCCCGAACGACACCTTGCGCACCGTGAACGTTTCGCGCAACCCGCCTCCGTCGCGGGCGATGACGTTGCCCTCAAAGGCCTGGATGCGCTCGCGACCGCCTTCGACCACACGCACGTTGACCTTGACGGTGTCGCCCGGGCCGAACACGGGGATGTCGTCGCGCAGGAACGCGGCTTCTACGTGGTCGAGCGTGTTCATGGGAGCCGTCCTCCGAAGAGCGCACGGACGGATGTCCGGCGACAGCGGATGCTAGCGGTCGGAATCGTCCTCCTGGAAATCGGGAAGGAGATCGGGTCGACGCTCCCGGGTCCGGCGCAGTCGCTCCTCACGCCTCCATGCGGCGATGCGGGCGTGGTCGCCGGAGAGCAGCACCTCCGGCACTCGCCATCCGCGGAACTCGGCGGGCCGGGTGTACTGGGGCTCTTCGAGCAGGCCCTCGCTCCGAAAGCTCTCCTGCGCGGTGGACTCGGGATTGCCGACTACTCCCGGAATCAGCCGCACCACTCCTTCCACGATCGCCAGTGCTGCCGCCTCGCCGCCGGCGAGGACGAAGTCGCCGAGCGACACCTCCTCGTCGACCAAATGCTCGGCCACGCGCTCATCGACACCCTCGTATCTCCCGCACACCAGGGTGAGCGCGCCCAAGCGAGCCCATTGGTCGAGGGTCGCCTGTACCAGGGGCGCCCCTGCGGGCGTGAGCAGGACACGGTGGCTGTCGGCAAGCGGCGCCAGCGCCTGAGCCAGGGGCTCGATCATCATCACCATGCCCGGACCACCCCCAAAGGGGGCGTCGTCGACCTGGCGATAGGCCCCGATGCCGTACGAGCGGACGTCGACCGTGTCCACCGACACCAGCCCGTCGGCGATCGCCCGCCCGACGATGCCGATGCCGAGCGGGCCGGTGAAGAAATCGGGAAAAAGCGTGACGACGACGATGCGCACCCCCGGAGGGTATCGCCTCGGACCCACCGAGCCGCTTGGTATCGTCGGCGCATGCGCCGACTGCTCGCAGCACTGGTGGTGTTCGGGTGGCCGGTGGTGATCGCCGGCCCCGCCGCAGCGTCGGTGGAAGGCGAGTGCACCGCGACCTTCAACGGCGTCGCCGTCGATCTGATCGACGGCCTGGGGAACCCGCTCGAGCTCGATGCCGGTGACACGCTCGTCTTCTCGGGATCCGCCCCCGCCGGGACCACGGCAGCCCGGATCGCCCTCGTCGCCGGGCCCATCGAGGTGGACTCGGCGTCGACGGCTTACCCCGCCCCGTCGGGTGAGTTCACCGCCACCATCGACCTCGACGACATCGCGCCGCGCGCCGTCGGCCTCTTCCGCATCCGCGGGACCGCCGACGGTTGTCGTGCGGAAGCGTGGCTGCGGATCACCGGACGCTTCCCCCTCGCCACCCTGGCCGGGCTCACCGGGGCGGGCCTCGCCATCGGGGGCCTCGCCGGCCAGTTGGGGGCGATCGCCTCCCGCCGCAGGTGGACCGGCGCCGCCGCCGCCGCCGCCGGCGTGTTCACCGGTGCAGGGGCGACGATCCTCGGCCAGCAGTTCGGCCGTCTCCAGCCCTCGTATTGGGCACTCGGCGGTTGCATCGCCGCCGCCTCGGTGTCGGGTCTCGTGCTCACCCGCCTCGTCGGTGCGGCGGCTCGGGAGCGCCGCCGGCGCCGCCGCGAACACCCGGCGATGGGGACCGGTACCGCGCAACCCCTCCCCGTGGCGACTGCCGAACCGGCGACCCGTCCCACCCGGGTGCAGCCGCCGGCGCCTGCGGAGCCACCGGCGCTGATGCCCTACTGGTCGTACGTGCTCAGCGAGGTCGAGGTGTTCGACCTCACCGACCACACCCGGGTGATCGGCATGATGAAGCCCGGCACCTGGTATCTGGTGAAACGTGAGGTCGGCTCCTGGGTGCACGTGGCGGGCAGCCCGGGACCCGAGGGGTGGGCGCTGAAGCACGCGGTGAATCGCCAGGGGTAGCGCTCCCGGGTTCGGCTTCGCTCAAGGGATCTCCTCAACCACCCGACATCTATGTCATGGAGTCGGCCAGGGCTATTCACAGGCTGAGCCGCGCCGCCGGTGTGCTCGCCGTCCTCACCGCGTCGTGCGCGACCGGTGGATCGACCACCGTCGCCGCCTCTGCTACCCCGGCGACGACGACCACGACGACCCTCGGCGGGCCGGCACCGGCGGCCTTCGAGCTGCCCGACGTGACGGCTCGGCCGCTCACGACTGCCGATCTCGCCGCGATGCTGCCCGCCGGTCAATCCGAAATCGTCCCCAATGCCGATCTCATCACCCTGACCGCATACGACACAGATGATGCCGCCTCAGACGTCCTCGGTTTCGGGCGCGAGACCGGGGTCGCAACGTCGATGACGACCGATGCCGGCCTCGCACACGTCTGGATCGACCTCCTCGCCGACGCCGATCTCGCCCATCGTTATCTCCTCGACACCGCAGGGGACGTCGTGAAGCGGTCCGGCGGCACGCACTCTCCCGAGGTCGGTGCGCTCGCCGCCGAGGAGTTCCCGATCTCGGTGGGCGAGGAGGCGATCGGGCTCATCATCGAACTCGACGGGAGCCCCGCTCATGAGACGGCGGTGATCTACCGGCTGGGGCGGCTCGTGATCTATGCCGGCCTGGAGCACCCGGAGGGTGTGGATCTCCGCGTGCCGCTGCAGTACCTCGCCGAAGACATCGAGGCGCAAGTGATCGCGACCCTCACCGCCACCCCGGATGCCGAGGGATCCCCCGCACCGCCGTCGTATCGCTTCGAGACCACCATCACCGCAGAGGCCGAGTCGGGGACGTGGCTCGTGGAACGCTCCGGGATCTCCGCCGGTGGCGACCTGTCGTGCACCGTGCGCACGGTCGGTCCCGATGGGGAACAGGTGGTCGAGATCCGACGGATCGCGGGCACCGTCGGCATGGCCCGGGGCGACGGAATCTTCAGCGTGGTCGGCGCCGGCAACGTTGCCGCCCGCAGCCTCCTCGCCGCCTGCGACTCCTGGCCGCTCGACGCCGGCGACGCCGGGCTGCAGCCGCTCATGGGGGAAACCACGACCCGGCACCATGTCAACGGGATCAACGCTCTCGGCTACACCCCCGAACCATCGGCACTCGCAACGGTCCTGGGGATCCGTCTCGACGGCGTCTCGGTCGAGAGCTTCTCGTTCTGGGTCGCCGAGGACACCCCGTGGATCGTCGAAGTGGAATTCGTCGCCACCGGTGGCGCCGCCATCCTCGCCCCCGCCCTCCCCGACGGGTGGTCCGGCCTCGGGGTGATCCGGCTGGCGGCCCGCCACCGCGTCTTCGACCTCGACACCGCCGGAACCGGCGACGCGGGGAGTCCGACGGCCCCGCGGTCCGTGGTGCGCCGTCGCGGTCGGTGACCGTCCGTGCGGTCGTTACCCTGGTGAGTCATGGGCCGACAGCAGGCAGCACCCCCACCCACCCGCATCGGGCTGATGGGTTTCGGCCGCATCGGGCGGAACGTCTTTCGCCAGGTGCGCAACCGCCCCGACATCGAGGTGGCGGCCATCGTCGACATCGCCGATCCGGCAGCACTCGCCTATCTGCTGGAGTACGACACGATCTTCGGGCGCTACCCCGAGGACGTCTCCTTCATCGATGGACGCCTCGTGATCGGCGGGCGGCGCATCCCGATGCTTGCCGACCCCAATCCCGGCGACGTCGACTGGGCCGGCCTCGGGGTCGACATCGTGGTCCAGGCCACCCGCAAGCACCGCACCGCCCTCGACTGTGCCCGGCACCTCGAGCGCGGGGCCAAGCGGGTCATCCTCGCCTCTACCCCGGAGAACCCCGGCGACATGGAAACCGTGATCATGGGCGCCAACGACCATCTGCTCGGCCGCGAAGACCGCATGCTGGCGCTGGGTTCGAACTCCTCGAACGCCCTCGCCCCCATCCTCAAGATCCTCGACGAGAACTTCGGAGTGGAACGCGCCCTGTTCACGGTCGTCCACGCCTACACCAACGAACAGCGACTCGCCGACGTCCCCGGGGGCGAATTCCGGATGAGCCGGGCGGCCGCCGAGAACATCATCCCGGCGAGCACCAACTCGGCCGAGATCATCGAGCAGGCGCTTCCGCAGTTCGCCGGGAAGCTCTCGGGAATGGCGCTCAACGTCCCGGTGGCCGACGGATCGAACATCGACCTCGTGGCCTTCCTCGGGCGGAGCACCGACCCGGCTGCGGTCAACGCAGCCGTCCGTGAGGCGGCCCACGCATCCCAGGTCATCGAATACACCGAGGACCCGATCGTGTCGAGCGACGTGATCGGCAACACCCATTCGGCGGTATGGGACGGTCTGGCGACGATGGTGGTCGACGGGACCCTGCTCAAATGCGTCACCTGGTTCGACAACGGATGGGGATATGCCGCCCGGGTCGTCGACGCCATCGCCCTCCTGGCCACGTTCGACCGGAGCCCGGCATGAAGATCGCCATCAACGGATTCGGACGGATCGGGAGGACCGTGTTCCGCGTGATCACACAACGGGGTGCCGACATCGAGATCGTCGCCGTCAACGACCTCGCCTCCCATGAAATGGCGGCCTACCTCCTCAAATACGACACCGTCATGGGGGAGTTCCCCGGTGAGGTGAAGGTCGTCGCAGGTCACCTCATCGCCGGGGGGCAGCGGGCACGGCTCCTCACCGAGAAGGATCCGGCCGCGCTCCCCTGGGCGGAACTCGGCGTCGACGTGGCGATCGAATCGACGGGCGTGTTCCGGGACCGGGAGAAGGTGGGCAGGCACCTCGCCGCCGGCGCCAAACGGGTCATCCTCACGGTTCCACCCAAAGGCACCCTCGACGCCACCGTCGTCCTCGGGGTGAACGACGCCGACCTCGACCCCGACGACAGACTCGTGTCCAACGCCTCGTGCACCACCAACTGCCTGGCGCCGATCGCCAAGGTCCTCGATGATGCCTTCGGCATCAAACGCGGCGTGATGACGACGGTCCACGCCTACACCAACGACCAGCGCCTCGCCGACGTCCCCCACAAGGACTTCCGCCGCAGCCGTGCGGCTACCGGGAACATCATCCCCACCTCGACGGGTGCCGCCAAGTCGGTGGGTGAGGTCCTGCCCGGCCTCGCCGGACGACTCGACGGCATGGCGATGCGGGTCCCGGTCCCCGACGGTTCCACGGTGGACCTCGTCGTCGAACTGAAGCGGCCGGTGACCGTGGAAGAGGTCAACGCCGCCGTCAAGCGGGCGGCCGACGGCCCCATGGCCGGGATCATCGAGTACTCAGAAGCTCCACTGGTGTCAAGCGACGTGATCGGAAACCCGCACTCCTCGATCTTCGATGCCGCCTGCACCCGGGTGCTCGACGGCACCGCGGTAAAGGTGCTCGCCTGGTACGACAACGAGTGGGGCTACTCCAACCGGGTCGTCGACCTGATCGAACGGCTGGGGGCGCTGCCGCCGCCGGGCTGACCTCGCCCCCCTCCCGGGAACCTTTCCAGGCTCCGGCTCGTTCCACGATGAACGGGGCGGCCGATCGACGAGATCGCGAGGGGAACCATGAAGACGCGCATTGCCATCCTGAGTCTCGTCATCGGACTCGTCGCCATCGCCTGCGGCGACGATGACGCCACCGAGACCACCGCCGCCGGCACGACCACGACAACCGCGGCCGGGGCGACCACCACCACCACGGCCGCGGCAACCACCACCACCGCCACCACCACGACCACGGCGGCCACGACGACCACCACCGGCCCCACCACGACCACCACCAACCCGTGCCCGGGCTGCATCGTGGTCACCAACAACATGTTCAGCCCCGCAAGCCGGACGGTCTTGCCAGGCGCCACCGTGGGGTGGTCGTTCCAGCAGGGCACCCACACCACCACCAGCGACCCCTCCAGCGCGGAAACTTGGGACTCCGGGAATACGTCCTCGGGGACGTTCTTCTATCACATGTTCAACGTCCCTGGCACCTTCACCTACTTCTGCAGTGTCCACGGCGCAGCCATGTCCGGCTCGATCACGGTCAGCCCGTGACCCGATAGCCCCGAAACAACCAACCACCCCGAAAGGAACCCCAATGAACCAACCGCGACTCGCCGCGCTGGCAGCCATCGCCGCGCTCGCCCTCGTCGTCGCCGCC
>DATDRW010000074.1:0-10131 GCA_035291545.1 Acidimicrobiia bacterium | reverse complement strand
CCCTCGGTTGGCGGCGGGAAGCCGGAAGCGGGAAGCCGGGTGCCGCAAGCCGGAGGCCGAAGTCCGAAAGCCAAGGCCGCGCTGCTCGGAGTGCGGAACCTGCAGTGCTCAGATCAGGCCGGCGCCGATCGCCGCTTCGATCCCGGCGAGACACCGCTCGTTCTCTTCGGGGGTGCCCACGGTGATCCGGACCCAGGGTTCCAGGGTGCGCACCAGGGTGCCCCTGCGCAGGAGGGCATCGGCGGCGGCGGAGGAGGAGGTCGCCGGTCGCCAGAGCACGAAGTTGGTCTGGCTGTCGAGGGCGAACTGCCCGAGTTGGCGGAGGCGGGTGGCGATCCTCTCCCTGCCGGCGACGGTGGCGCGCACCCGTTGCGCGATCCGATCCTGGTGGCGCAGAGCCTCGACCGCAGCGACCTGGGCCAGGGTCGAGACCGCGTAGGGGGGCTGGGGCCGGCTCAGGGCACGCAGCAGCGAGGGGTGGCCGACGGCGTAGCCGACCCGTTCCCCGGCCAGCCCGTAGACCTTGGAGAAGGTGCGGCTGACGAGGACGTTGTCGTGGCGCACCCCGAGCGGGATGGCGGAGGACCAATCGGGTGCGGTGACGTACTCACCGTAGGCCTCGTCGATCACGATCGTCACCCGATCCGGTACCGAGGCGATCAGCCGCTCCACGTCGGAGTGGGGGGTGTGGGTTCCGGTGGGGTTGTTCGGATTGCAGTAGTAGATGACGTTGGTGTCGTCGCGCACGGCCGCGATCATCGCGTCGGTGTCGAGACGCCACTGGGGGTCGAGCGGAACCGGCAGGGGAGTGGCGCCGGCGATGGCGGTCGCCATGCGGTACATCACGAACGACGGATCGGCGAAGACCACCGAGGTTCCGGGACCGGTGGCGGCCAAGGCGACGGAGGTCAGCAGGGCGGTGCTGCCCGGCGCCACCCACACGAACTCAGGGTCGACGTCGTAGAGACCCGCCAGGGCCCGGACCAGCTCGCGGGCATCGGTGCTCGGATACCGATTGACGCGGGCGGCGGCGGTGGCGATCGCCGCCATCACCTCGGGTAACGGCTCCACGGGGGACTCGTTGGAGGCGAGATCGGCGATGGAGTCCAGACCCAGTTGGCGTGCCACCTCGTCGAGGGGTCTGCCCGGGTCGTAGGTCGGGATGGCCTCGAGGTCCGGTCGGAATCTCGGCACGGCGGGGCGACCTCCTCCGACCTCCTCGCTGGCTCCCCGGAGCCGGTCGGGCGGCTCCGGGAATGAGGCTACCCGTGCCGCCGGGGGCGGTTCCCGACTCCTTCCGGGACCCGACTCGTGGGGGCGGGGGGAAGGCATTGACAGCACCGCCGGTGGTGCCATATGATGCGCCCATAACCGACCGGTCAGCCGGTCGGTAACCCTGGGGAGAGAAGAAACCGGGATGGCCAGTCAGGACAGCAGGTCGGCCACCACGATCGCGAAGATCCGGGCCGCGGCGCGCACCCTCTTTCTCGCCAGGAACTACGCCGACGTCACCACCGACATGATCGCCCGGGCCGCCGCGGTGACCAAGGGCGGCCTCTACCACCACTTTCCCAGCAAGGAACTCCTCTACATCTCGATGATGCTGAGCGACCTCGAGGGCAAGCGGGCCTTGTTCGAGCAGGCGGTGGCCATGAAGGGGACCTGCCGCGACCGGCTGGCCCGTCTGACGAGAGACTTCCTCAACCTTCCGGACGAGGAGCGGGAGTTGATCAGGCTGGTGCGACGCGACATCAACACGTTCCACGGCGAGGACCGGAACCGCCTGATCCGGGCGTATCAGCGGGCGCTTCCCGAACAGGTCGAGGCAATCGTGCGCGACGGGATCGCCGCCGGTGAATTGGCGGCGGCGGATCCCCGGCTCCTCTCCTGGTCGTATGTGGCCTTGGTCGAGATCGTGATCGGAGACCACGCCGCCCGGGTCCTGGGCGGCACGGAATCTCGCCTCGATCACGTCCTCGGCCTGTTCTTCGATGGGGCGGAAGTTCCGGCGGGCGTGATGGCATGACCACTGAGCGGGTGTTTCCGGAGTGGAGGCAGAAGAGCCTCGACGACGCCCTCTACGAGTGCCGGGAGATGGTGGAGTCGCCCGACTTCGTCACCGTGTCCCGGTGGCGCGCCAACGGGGGGAAGGTCGGGGGGCATTTCCAGGTGTACTTCCCCGAGGAGATCATCCACGCCGCCGGAATGCTGCCGTTCAAGGTGCGCGGGGCCGCAGTCGAGCCCAACCAGGCCGACTCCCACTTCGGCTCCTACCTGTGCTCGATCCTCAAGACCTCGCTCGAACTGGCCCTGAGCAAGCGTGTGCAATTCGATCTCTTCGTGTCGCATCCCATCTGCGACGCCGCCCGCAATCTGGCTGCGATCTGGGGGCGGAACTTCGACCACCCCTGTCAGATCCTCTATCTGCCGCAGAACCCGAATTCGGCGGGCAGCGTCGAGTACCTCCGTCACGAGTACGACCGGATGCGCCGGGTGGTCCAGGAGGTGGCGGGACGCCAGATCGGCGATGACGACCTGCGCAACTCGATCGTGGTGTTCAACGAGAACCGGCGGCTGCTCCGGGAGCTCTACGAGATCAAGCGCGAGACGCCCTGGCTGATCGCCGCCGAAGACGCCTACGCGCTGGTGTCGCTCGCCGGGATGATGCCGCGCGAGGAGCACAACGAGTTGCTCGGCGCCCTCCTGCCCCAGATCCGCCAGCGCACCAACAAGCAGGAGGATCGGATCCGGGTCGTCTTCGAGGGCGGCTTCTGCGAGCAACCGCCGTTCGATCTGGTGCAGATGCTGGGGCGGACCACCTACGTGGTCGACGACGACTTCCTCATCGGCCTGCGCTGGATCACGCAAGACGTGCCCACTGCCGGCGATCCGCTGCACTCTCTCGCCGTGGCCTACACCGAGCACTCGTCGTACAGCCCGGTGCAGCACGACCTGCGCAAGCCCAAAGAGGAGATGCTGCTGCAGCGGATCCGGGGAGCGCGGGCCGAGGCCGCCATCCTGGCTGCGGCCAAGATGTGCGAGCCCGGGCTCGAAGAGCAGGTCAGCTACACCCACGCCCTCGATGAGGCCGGCATTTCCTACTTCGTGAACGAGTTCGAGGAGAACATGAGCTCGTTCGACCAGCTGGAACTGCAGCTGGAAACCTTCGTCGAGAACCTCCTCTTCGCATGAAGACGGTCATGAGCACCACCACGGCCACCACCAACATCGTCGGGCGGGGCAACCAGGAAGGGGCGGCGCTGTTCCGGGACTGGTTTGCGGAGCTCGACGCCACCGCCGCCAGCGGCGGGCAGGCGGCCTACGTGTTCGTGATGGGGAGCATCAACGAGATCCTCAAGTCGTTCGACCTGCCCGTCGTGTTCCCCGAGATCAACTCGCTGCAGACCGCGGTACGCCGGGTGGCTCACGAGTATCTCGAGGAGGCCGAGGACCACGGATACTCCCCGGACATCTGCGGCTACGTCAAGGCCGACGTGGCCGTTCAATTGCGCGGTGGCGAGCATCCCATGGGCCGGATCCCCCGTCCCTCCCTCTCGGTGCTCACCAACGCCTGCAACACCTACATCAAGTGGGCCGAGATCTGGGAGCGGATGTACCGGACCCCCATGTTCACCATCGACATTCCGGGAACGCGCCAGGCCGGGACCCAGACCTGGGCGGGGGACTCCGATTTCGAGGCCGACCGCAAGTACGTCGAGGTGCAGCTGCGGGAGTTGATCGCCCTGTGTGAGCAGGTGACCGGGCGGAAGTTCGACGTCGACAAATTCCGCGAAGTGCTCGGCTACGCCAATGTGATGAGCCGGTCGTGGAGCCGGATCCTGGAGCTCAACCGGTCGACCCCATCGCTCTTCAACGCCCTCACCGACGGCACCATCTTTATGGGCGTGGCCAATGGGTTCCGGGGGACCGAGGCCGGCGCCCGGTACTTCGAGCGCCTCGTCGAGGAGATGGAGTACAAGGCCGCCAACGGCATCGGCACCAGTATCGAGGAGAAGTACCGCCTGCTCTTCGTGGGGGTGCCCTGCTATCCGATCTTCCGGCGGTTCAACGAGCTGTTCACCGACTGGGGCGGGACCTTCGTCAACTCCACCTACCTCTGGTTCGCCTCCGGTGGCACCAACCGCGGCTTCGAGTACGACCTGTCGAACCCGCTCTCCAGCCTCGCCGAGGGCGTCCTGGTGAGCGTGCGCCAGGCCATGGACGCCATGTTCCATCAGAACGAAGTCCTCGTCGACATGGTCCGCGACTTCTCCGCCGACGGGGTCATCTATCACCCCATCAAGAGCTGCCGCACCGTGTCCACCGGTCTCGCCGACGGGCGCCGCTTCCTGACCGAGAAGCACGGCATCCCGAGCCTGTTCATCGAGTCGGACATGATGGATCGGCGGGTGGTCTCCGAAGCACAGATGAAGAACCGGGTCGACGCTTTCTTCGAGGGCCTGGGCTCGCGCTGGCGCCAGGCCGCCGCGGAAACGAAGGGATGAGGTGACGGCATGGCCTACGCAGCAGGGGTAGACGTCGGCTCGACGCAGACCAAGGCGGTCATCGTCGACGAGGACCGCAACATCGTGGGTCGGTCGCTGCTCGACACCGGTGCCAACGTGGTCAAGGCGGCCGAGTCCGCCTACGTCTCCGCCCTCGAGGCGGGTGACATCGAGGAGCGTGAGGTCGAGTTCGTAGTGGGCACCGGCTACGGCCGGTATCGGGTCACTTTCGGCAACACCCAGGTGACCGAGATCAGCTGCCACGGCAGAGGAGCGGTCCATCTGTTCCCCAACACCAGGACGGTGCTCGACATGGGGGGGCAGGACACGAAGGCGATCAGCGTCACCGCCGACGGCGAGATCAGCGACTTCTGCATGAACGACAAGTGCGCCGCCGGTACCGGGCGTTTCCTCGGAGCGGCGGCGGCCGCGCTCGGCCTTTCGTTGAGCGACCTCGGGCCGATCTCGCTCAAGTCGGAGAGGCCGATCAAGATCAGCACCACCTGCACGGTCTTCGCCGAATCCGAGGTGCTGGCATGGATCGGCAAGGGCAAGAAGATCGAGGACATCCTGTGGGGGGTCCACATGTCGATCGCCTCGCGGTCGGTTGCCCTGATGCGCCGGGTGGGCATCGCAGACGAGGTGACCTTCACCGGGGGCGTCTCGCTGAACGTCGGGATGGTCAAGGCGCTCGGTGAGCGCCTGGAGAAGCAGCTCAACATCAGCGAGGACTGCCACTACATGGGCGCACTGGGGGCGGCCCTGTTCGCCCACGATCACGTGGTGGCGGGCCGCGCTCCCACCAGGCACGGAGCAGGGGTGACGTCATGACGGTGACCGCAGGGATCGACGTCGGATCGACCTACACGAAGGTCGTGATCCACGATGGGGAAGCCATCCTCGCCAAGACGGTGTCGCCCACCGGCTTCCGGCTCAGGGAGATCGCCATCGAGACCTTCGATCGTGCGCTCGACGAGTCTGGGATGGGACGGGATGACGTCGCCTACGTGATCGCCACCGGGATCGGCCGCCACCAGGTCGATTTCAAGGACACCCACGTCACCGATTTGACCGCCAGCAGCCGCGGAGCCGGCCGGCTCTTCCCGGGGACGCGCACCATCCTCGACATCGGTGGGCAGACGATGAAGGCGACCCGGGTGGACGAGCTCGGTCAGGTGCAGTCCTTCCGGCTCAACGACAAGTGCGCCGCCGGCACCGGGGCCTTCCTCGAGAAGACGGCCCGGTACATGGGCTACACCACCGCGGAGATCGGACCGCTCATGTCCACCTCCAAGGGTCCCGTGCCCATCTCCGGGGTGTGTGCCGTCTTCGCCGAATCGGAGGTGATCAACCACCTCTCTCAGGGCACCGCCCCGGCAGACATCATGCAGGGCGCCATCGAGTCCCTCACCACCCGCTCGGTGCAACTGATCAAGCGGGTGGGTCTGATGCCGGAGTACACCCTCATCGGGGGCATCCTCCGCTTCGAGACGATGGGCCGCTCGATCAGCGAATCCCTGGGATCTCGGGTGAACGTCCCGGAACCGGAGATGGTTCAGTTCGTATCCGCGCTGGGCTGCGCCATCCTCGGGCGGCGCCGCCTGGACAAGATCCGGGTCGAGGACCGGGGCCGGGTCGAGGCCCCGGCGTGACCAACGCGTCGGCTCCGGTCTACTGCTCGGAGGGCATCGCCATCCTGGGTGGGTCGGAGCTGGAGGGTGAGGGGTGGGTGCGCCGCACGGTCACCGACCAGACGCGGATCGACGAGCTGATCGAGGTCTACTCCAGTCTGGGGTTCGAGACCAGGGTCACCGGTCTCGACCCCGCCAGCTTCGGCGACGCATGCACCACCTGCGCCACGAGCGCCTGCCGGTCGTACCTGGCCATCTTCACCCGCCCCGCCGGGGTCAGCCGCTAGTCCCCTGGAGCGGCGGCGAACCCCTCCAGGAACAGCCGCGCCATCTGTTGCGCCAGCTGCTGCGCGCTGGTGGTGCTGGGCAGGGCGTGGACCCAGCGATAGGTCCAGTTGAGCATGCCGAAGAAGCACAGCGTGGCCACCTCCAGTTCGTCCCTCCCCATATCGGGGCGGAGCCGGCGGAGGAAGCCCCGGGCTCTCTCGGTGTAGGCGTCGCGCAGCGCCCGCACCTCCTCCCCGGCATGACCATGCAGCGTGCTCAGTTCGTGCGACATCACCTTCATGGCATCCAGGTCGCGGGTAAAGAAACCCACGTGGTTCTCCACGAAGATCTCGATGGCGGCCCGGGGATCGACGGCCTCGGTGAGACGCTCCTCGAGCGCGACCCGGACCCGCCGGAAGTTCGTGGTCATGATCGCCCGGAGCAGGCCTTCCTTGCTCCCGAAATGGTGGTAGATCGACCCCAGGCTGGCTCCGGTCGCCTGGGCCACCGCACGCATCGAGGTGGCTGCGTAACCCCTGGCGGCGAAGGCCCGGGCGGCCCCCGCCAGGATGGCGTCGGCGCGGTTGGCGCCGTTCCCGGTGCTCCCGGCTGCGGTTGGGTGGGGCCGGTTCACCGGATTCCCCCGAACCTAGAGATACTGGCCCCCGTCGACCCGGATCACCTGCCCGGTGATGTGGCCCGCGGCGGGCGACACCAGAAAGGCGATCACCGAGGCGATATCCCCGGGTTCGGCGAGACGTCCCAGGCAGCCGTCGTCGCGGGCCGCCTGCTTCACCTCCTCGGGGAGGGCGTCGGTCATCGGGGTCCGCACCATCCCGGGGGCGACCACGTTGACCCTGATCCCAAAGCGTCCCACCTCGCGGGCCACGGTCTTGGCCAACCCGTGGAGTCCGGCCTTGGAGGCGGCGTAGGCGCTCTGCCCGAACTTCCCCCTCTCTCCGTTGATCGAACTGACGTACACCAAGGCGCCACCGCCGTTCTCGCGCATGATCGGTATCGCGGCGCGGGTCAGGTGGAAGGCGGCGTCGAGGTTGACCTCCATCACCGCATCCCAGTCCTCCGGGGTCAGCTTCCAGGTCACCCGATCCCGGGTGATCCCGGCGGAGTGAACCAGCACCGTCAGCCCGCCGAGCGTCGCGGCAGCCTGGGCGACGGCGGCCACGCAGGCCGCCGGGTCGCGCAGGTCGCAACCGATCGCTGCCACGGCTCCGGGTGGTGCGCTGCTTCCGTCGAGATCGGCGACGACGACGACGTGATTGTCGGCCGCCAGGGCGACGACGGTGGCCCGCCCGATGCCGCCCTGGCCTCCGCTCACCAGTGCCCGGCCGCCGGAGGGAGTCACGAGTTCCTCCACTGCGGCGGGCGCTTCTCGATGAAGGCTCGGATTCCTTCCGATCCGTCGTGGAGCGCCAGCAGCTCGTCGACGTAGAGCGCCTCGGCGGTGGCCAGGCGTTGCTCGACCTCGGCAAAGCGGCCCGAGCGCACCGCCCGGGTGGCGATGCGCAGCGAGGCGGCAGAGCGCGAGGCGAAGTGCGCCGTGGTGTACTCGTCGATCGAGCGGTCGAGGGTTCCCGTCTCCACGACCCGATTGACGATGCCCAGGTCTCGCGCCTCGGTTGCCGTCAGGTCGCGTCCGGTGAGAATCACCTCCTCGGCGGCCCGCCCCACCAGGAGCGCCGTCACCGAAGGGGGGAACACACCGAGGCGGATCTCGGGGGCACCGAGGATCGCCTCCTCCTCGGCGATCACGATTCCGCACGACAGGGCGAGGTCGAGACCACCGCCGAGGCAGCGTCCCTGGATGCCGGCGATGGTGGGGTAGGGGAACCCGATGAGCCCTCGAACCACGGTGCCCACCGCCTGCAGCATCGCCGGGGCGGTCTCGGGGAGATGCTCTTCGATGCTGGCGCCGAAGCAGAAGTGCTTCCCGGCGCCGCGCAGTACCAGCACCTTGGCGTCGGGTTCCCCGGCCGCCTCATGCAGCGCCGCCGCCAGCTCCCGGCAGAGGGCGATGTCGATCACGTTGCCGGGCTGCCTGTCCATCGTGAGGGTGTGGACCGCCCCATCGTCGGAGACGTGATGGCGGAGATGTTCCCCGCTCACGGCTCACCCCGGTACTGCGGCGAGATCGCCCGGATCAGGTCCTCCCCCCAACTCTCTCCCCGTGCCAGACGGCGGCGCAGGTCGATGAAGTCGACCTCACGGCCCTGCTCCCGGGATCCGCGGTGGAACGCCTGGAACCCCGCCCGGGCCTCGGTCATCATGTTGAGCGACAGCCAGGCCCGGTTGGTCTCCCGGTTGGCGTCCCAGTGCTCCAGCTTCTTCTTGCGGAGTGATTCGACGGTCTTGATCGTGCAGTCGGGCATGGTGTAGAGGATCTTGGTGACCAGCGCGTCGACGCCGGCGTCGAGCAGGGCGAGGTCGATCTCGCCCGAACGCAGCAGCGCCTTGCCCGCCTCCAACTCGGCCCCCTCCTTCGGTCGTCCCAGCACCGGCCGGCCCCATTCGTCGAGATAGCGGTCGGTCACGACGGTGGGGTTGGGGACGAACTTCCCGTCCACTTTCAAGACCGGGAAGATGTCGTTGACCAGCCCCAGCCGCAGCGCCTCGTGCGCGCTCCACGGGTCGCAGAGCACGCAGCTGGCGATGGCCTGGCCCCATCCGACATAGAGGTGGAGGAAGTCGGTGGACCCTCCGTCGGGCGCCGAGCCGTGCTTGGGGCCGGCCTGGCCGAACCGGGCGAGGTCGCTCGCCAGCGTGAAATCGCAGGCCATGCCGATTTCCTGGCCGCCGCCGATTCGCATGCCGTTGACCCGGTTGACCACCGGCTTGTCGCAGGAGAGGATTGCCGAGACCATGTCGTTGAAGAGCCGCATGTACTGGCGGTACTCGCCGGGCCTCCCGGCGTAGTACTCGGAGTACTCGGCGGTGTTGCCTCCGGTGCAGAACGACCGGTCGCCGGCTCCGGTGAATACCACCGCCACCGCGGCGCGGTCCAGCGCAGCCCGGCGGAATGCCAGGATCACCTCTTTGACGGTCGCGGTGGTGTAGGAGTTGAGCTGCTCGGGGTTGTCGAGCGTGATCCAGACGGCATGCAGGCCCGCGACCGGGGTCCCGGCGTTGTCGAGGACCCGTTTCTCCTCGTATCCGATCTCTATAAAGACCCGGTCGGGAGCCAGGTCGTGATCGACGAACTCCATGGTGTCACTTCCTTTCAGGGAACGAGGATGATCCGGCGCGGGTCGGTTCCGGCTGCGGCCTGGGCGAGGGCATCGTTGACGTCGTCCATCGGGACCTTGCGGGTGAAGGGGAGCACCGCCACCTTCCCGGAGGCGACGAGGTCCACTGCCTCCGGGTAGAGGTGAGGCGGGCAGCCCCAGGTTCCGAACGCGTCGGCGTCGTAGGCCATCAGATTGGACAGCCTGAGCGCGACCTTCTCCCGCGTGAATCCGACCACGGCCAGCGTGGCGGCGGTCACCAGCATCGCAAAGGCGGTCTCCTGGCCTGCGGGGTGCCCGGAGCACTCGAAGATCTTCCAACCGGAGCGGGGGACTCCGTGGGAGGCGGCCAGGTCCTGCACCCTGTCTCTGACCTCGCGCGCCGAGAGGCCGCCGGCTGCGATCACCTCGGCGGCGCCGCGACCCTGGAGGGGCTCGAGCCGGGCGGGTTCGAGATCCACCGCAATGACCGTCGCTCCGGCGGCGGCC
>DATDRW010000073.1:0-4955 GCA_035291545.1 Acidimicrobiia bacterium | reverse complement strand
TCGTGCGCGTTCTGACGAATTGCGAATTGCGAATTGCCCGCACCACCGGGGGCCTATGAGCGCGCGACTACCCTGCGACATATGGACCGCCGCGACGATCGGGGATGGGTCGAGGTCATCTGCGGCCCGATGTTCTCCGGGAAGAGCGAGGAGCTCATCCGCCGGATCACCCGCTACACGATCGCCCGGGTGCCGACGCAGACCTTCAAGCCCTTGATCGACGTCCGTTACGCCACCAACCAGGTCGTCTCCCATTCGTCTCTCACGACCGCGGCCGAACCGGTGGCGAACAGCGACGAACTGCTCGAACGGGTCAAGGACACCACCGTCGTGGTGGGCATCGACGAGGCGCAATTCTTCGATCAGGGGCTCGTCGACGTGGTCGCCCGTCTCGCTGAAGCTGGCAAGAAGGTCATCGTGGCCGGCCTCGACCTCGACTACCTCGGCCGCCCCTTCGAGCCCATTCCCTCGCTGATGGTCCGTGCCGAGTACGTGACGAAGAGCCTCGCGGTGTGCCATCGGTGCGGGGGCGCAGGGATGTTCACGCAACGGGTCATTCGGTCCGACGAGCTCGTCGTCCTCGGCTCGGAAGGTGCCTACGAGGCGCGATGCCGCCGCTGCTACGACCCGACCGAGGGACAGCAGGCCCGGCTGGACATCGACGCCGGCTGACCTCTCGTCGAGGTCGTTTCTTCCCCCTGGAGGGGGAGAAGCCTGACGCGGGGGAGGGGGGATGGTGGCCCCTCGCACCCCCTCCCGAGGTTCCTCGGAGTCGAAGCCGGCACCGTGTACACTCCACTCCCGCGGGCGATTCCCGGCGGCCTCGCCGCCTCCACCCGCCTCAGAACCGGAGCCTTGCCAGTGCCTACGTTCCACACCGAGTTCACCGCCGCCCCGCCTCCTTCGCGGACGGCACCTCGGAGAACCGGTGCTCGACGGCTTCGTGAAGAATCGCAATTCGAGAGTCGCCCGCCGTCGCGGGCGCCGAAGGGATTTCCCCATGGGGTTGTTTCGCAAGAACCGCGCGCAGGTGATCCGGCGCGGGGTCGGAGATGCAGTCGAGGAGCGAAAGACACGACGCGTCGGCGGTAGCACCGTCGAGATACGGCGCGTCACCGAGGTCGTGTCCGAGCCGTCGAAGCCGAAGGCGCGTGAGCGGCGACGCATCGAGGGCTCCCGGCGCACCCCGCGGGTGCCGCGGGGTCGCGGATCGACCCGGCCGGTTCCCGAGTACGTTGCCCCGCCTCCGAGCACTGAACGCAAGCAGATGCTCGTTCGCCGTACCCCCCATCAGACCCAGATCGTGGTGCTCGAGGGTGCGCTCCTCATCGAGCACTACGTCGCGATGTCCGACAGGCCGTCGCTCACCAACAACATCTACCTCGGCAAGGTGCGCAACGTGCTTCCGGGGATGGAGGCGGCATTCGTCGACTTCGGCGAGCCCAAGAACGGTGTGCTCTACGCCGGGGATGTCGCCGCCAACGGCGATGGGCACAAGAAGCAGCGGATCGAAAAGGCGCTCAGGACCGGCGACGAGATCCTCGTCCAGGTGGAGAAGGACGCCATGGGGCACAAGGGCGCCCGCCTCACCAACCAGATCAATCTTTCCGGGCGGTACGTGGTTCTCGATCCCAATGTCGAGAAGCCCTCGGTGAGCCGTCGTCTCTCCGATTCGGAGCGGGATCGGCTCAAGGAGATCGCCCGCCAACTCACCGCGGAGGTCGATCTCGGGGGGTTCGGGATGATCGTGCGCACCGCAGCCGAGGGCGCCAGCAAGGGGGAGATCGCAGCCGATATCCACCGGCTGCTCGGTGTGTGGGTGGACATCCAGGCTTCGATCCCCAGGGGCGTGGCTCCCCGTCTCATCTACGAGGAGCCCCCGCTCGTGATCAGGGTCATCCGGGAGCACTTCACCAAGGACTTCCGCCGGCTGTTGATCGACGACCCGGCTGTTCACGACGAGGTCCTCGCCTACCTCGAGGCCACGGATCCGGATCTGGTGTCGCGGGTGGCTCCGTACGACGAGGAACTTCCCATCTTCGAGCGGTTCCACGTCGAGGATCAGCTCCGCAAGGCCCTCGATCGGAAGGTGTGGCTCCCGTCCGGGGGTCACATCGTGGTCGACCGTACCGAGGCGCTCACGGTGATCGACGTCAACACCGGCAGGTTTGTCGGCCACTCCAACCTCGAAGAGACCGTGTTGCAGAACAACCTGGAGGCCGCCCAGGAGATCGCTCATCAACTCCGTCTGCGCGACATAGGCGGCATCATCGTCATCGACTTCATCGACATGGAGGTCACCAAGAATCGGGATGCCGTCCTGCAGAAACTGCGGGAGGAACTCGCCCGCGACAAGACGCGCACCCAGGTGTTCGAGGTCTCCAATCTCGGGCTCGTCGAGATGACCCGCAAGAACGAGTCGGAAGGTCTGCTCGAGTCCTTCAGCCACGTCTGCCCCACGTGCGCCGGCCGGGGCGTGGTGTTGTTCGAGGACGCCGCGACCACAGGGGTGCCGATGCCGGTCGTCGGGACCGAGGCCTGATCCGGAGGGGCTATGATGATCTGGTTCCCCGGCTCGAGGTCTTGTTGATCATGTACGCCATCATCCGCACGGGCGGCAAGCAAGCCAAGGTTCGCGAAGGCGACGTCATCGATGTCGAGCGCCTCCACGGCGAGGGCGAGGTCACCTTCACCCCGGTGCTGTTCGTCGACGCCAAGGGCAAGGTGATCTCGGGGCGCGAGGAGCTACGCAACGCCAAGGTGACCGCCCGGGTCCTGGGCGAGACCGCCGGGGACAAGGTCGAGATGTTCAAATACAAGGCGAAGACCGGGTACCGGCGTCGGGGCGGGCATCGCCAGAAGTACACCACCCTCGAGGTGCTCAAGATCGAGGGGCCGAAGAAGGCCGCCGCCCACAAGGCGGAGGTGAGCGCGGCCGCCGAGGAACCGGCGCCGAAGGCGACGACCGCCCGCGCTCCGGCGAAGAAGACGACCGCCCGCGCTTCGGCGAAAAAGACGCCCGCCCAGGGCGAGGAGGGCTGACATGTCGAAGACCAAGGGTGGCGGCTCCACGAAGAACGGGCGCGAGTCCCACGCCAAGCGGCTCGGCAGCAAAGCGTTCGACGGCCAGACCGTGACTGCGGGGTCGATCCTCGTCCGGCAGCGGGGAACGAAGGTCCATCCCGGCCAGAACGTGGCCAAGGGCGGGGACGACACGCTGTTCGCCACGGCGACCGGGACCGTCGCGTACGGCTCGCGTCGCGGGCGCCGCGAAGTCAACATCCGCACCGCGGTCTGACGGCGCGCTCGGGTCGGGCCGTGTTCGTAGACGAGGTCCGGGTTCATCTCCGATCGGGTGACGGTGGCGCCGGCAACACCGCCTTCTTCAAGGCCCGTGGCAGGCCCCGGGGAAAGCCTCTCGGCGGGTCGGGCGGCCAGGGCGGCGATGTGATCGTCGAGGCGGATGCCTCGGTATCGACCCTCCTCGACTACCAGCGCCGGCCGCACCGGCGGGCGGAGTCGGGTACCCATGGTAAGGGTGAGCTGCAGCACGGGCGGCGAGGGGAAGATTTGATCCTTGCCGTGCCTCCGGGAACCCTGATCCGCGACGCCTCGGGCACGCTGCTCGCCGATCTCGCGGTGGCGGGGCAGCGGATCACCCTGCTCACCGGTGGCCGCGGCGGGTTGGGGAACGCCGGCCTGGCGGGTCCGCGGCATCTCGCCCCCAATTTCTCTGAGCAGGGCGAGTACGGCGCCACGGCGGATGTCGTGTTCGAACTAAAGGTCGTCGCCGATGCCGCCATCATCGGCTTTCCCAATGCCGGCAAGAGCACGCTGATCGCCCGGGTGTCCGCCGCCCGTCCCAAGATCGCCGACTACCCGTTCACCACGACCGTTCCCAACCTCGGCGTCGTCGACGTCGACGGCAGGCGGTTCGTCCTCGCCGACATCCCCGGGCTGGTCGAGGGCGCCGCGGAGGGCAAGGGGCTGGGTCACGTCTTCCTTCGGCATGCCGAGCGTTGCCGGGCACTCGTGATCCTGCTCGACCCGTCACCGCTCCAGGAACTCCCGTGCTCCCATCAGCTCGGGATCCTCCGCGACGAGCTCCGGCGGCACGATCCCGCATTGGCCGAGCGTCCTTCGGTCGTTGTCGTCGGCAAGGCGGACCTCGCGGAGGCGGAACCCGCTGCTGCCGCGTTGCGTGCTGCCGGTGCGTCACCGCTCCTCGTTTCCGGGGTGACCGGGCTCGGGGTGGAGGCGCTCATGCATGCGGTGGCCGACCTCGTCGGGCGGACCGACCGGCGCGGGGAGGGGGAGGGGTACATCCTCCACCGCCCCGTCGACGTGGGCTTCGCGATCGATCGCGTCGAAGGTCGCTGGATCGTGACCGGGCGTCGGGCGGAACGGGCCGTCGCCCTGGACGATCTCACCAAGCCGGAGGCAGCCGACCTGGCGGCCCGTCGTCTGGCCTACGCCGGTGTCGACGCCGAGTTGCGGCGGCGCGGCGCGGTTCCGGGCGACGAGGTTCAGATCGGATCGATCGTCTTCGAGTTCCGCGACGAAACGGCCGAGCCTCCCGACGACGATACGTTCGACTGAGTGTCTCTCAGCCGTTGCCGAGGTCGCCGAGTTCCTCGGCGGTCATGCACTCCAGCATCGGCGGCAGCAACTCGGCGACGAGCTCCGGATCGTCGAAGGGGTCGGTACTGCTCACGAAGGCTTCGGCGGTGGCGTCGCGGAAGGCATCGTTCGCCAGCATCACGTCTGCGAGGCATCGGGCCGATTCGGCCGAGACCTCGCCGCCGGCGCCGAGTTCCTCGGCGAGATCGAGGGCGAGGTCGACGCACTCGAACATCGTGTCGACCACCGAGCGACGCTCCTCCTGGGTGGCGGTGCCCATGAAGGCGGAGAACTCCATGTCGATCCCGGCCGTGATCCGATCGGCGCCGAACAGG
>DATDRW010000072.1:0-4710 GCA_035291545.1 Acidimicrobiia bacterium | reverse complement strand
GGGGGGAGTGATGGCCAGCCCTCAGCCCCCTGCCAGCCGCTCCGACTCGTCGTTGAGCGCCAGGGCGTCGATCAGGTCGTCGAGGTCGCCTTCGAGGATCTCGGGGAGCCGCTTGATGCTGAGTCCGATGCGGTGGTCGGTGACCCGGTTGTCCTTGTAGTTGTAGGTGCGGATCTTCTCGGCCCGGTCCCCGGACCCCACCTGACCCTTGCGATCGGCGGCGGTTTCGGCCTGCCGGCGGTCCAACTCGATCTGGTAGAGCCGGGCGCGCAGCACCCGCAGCGCCTGCGCCTTGTTCTGCAGCTGGGACTTCTCGTTCTGGCAGATGACCACCAGACCGGTCGGCTTGTGGGTGATGCGCACCGCCGAGTCGGTGGTGTTCACCGACTGCCCGCCCGGACCGGAGGAGCGGAACACGTCGATCTGGAGGTCGTTCTCGTCGACGTGGACCTCGACGTCCTCCACCTCGGGAAGCACCGCCACCGTCGCCACCGAGGTGTGCACCCGGCCCTGCGCCTCGGTCTTGGGGACCCGCTGCACCCGATGTGGCCCGGCCTCGAACTTGAACCGGGAGTAGGCCCCCTTGCCCTTCACCGCAAGGGTGACCTCCTTGAACCCACCCGCCTCCGATGGCGAGGAGTTCATCAGCTCGATCCCCCATCCATGGGCCTCGGCGTACTTCTGGTACATGCGCAGCAGGTCGCCCGCCCAGATGGCGGCCTCATCGCCCCCGACCGCCCCCCGAATCTCGACGATCACGTCCTTGTCGTCGTTGGGGTCGCGCGGCACCAGCATCACCCGGAGCCGCTTCTCCAGCCGCTCCGCGGTCGCCGCGCGCTCCGCACCCATCGCCCGCAGCTCGGCCGCCATCGCGGGATCGGACTCCTCCCCCGCCAGGTCGGCGGCCTCGACCGCCTCGGCGGAGGCAGCCTTCCATTGCTGATACACGACGACGATGTCGCGCAGCTCGCGGTGACGCCGGGCGACCTCGGTGTATTTCTCCTGGTTGCCGGCCACGGTCGGATCGGCCATCTGCTCCAGGGTGGCGGCGTGAGCGGCGACGACCCCGTCGAGACGGGCGGCCAGCTGCGGGTCCATCAGGCGCCGACCTCGTAGCCGAGCGCCCCCGGTATCACCGGGCCCCGGGCCTCCACCGCCTGCCGTTCCTCGTCGTCGAGTGCGATCAGCAGCGACGCCACCGCCACCTCGACCTGATCGGAAGAAGGCTCGGCGGTGGTGAGCCGCTGCAACCAGATCCCGGGCTTGGATGCCACCGCCAGCCAGGGACGGTCGGAGGCGGCCTTGAGCACCTCGTAGGCGATGCCGGCGATCACCGGGATCAGCACGATCCGGCTCGTGATCAGCCAGATCAGCGCAGGACGCCCGACGATGGTGAAAACCACCACGGCGATCAGGATCACGATGAGCAGGAAGTTGGTGCCGCACCGGGGGTGGCGCGGGCTGTACTTCTGGATCTCGTCCATGGTCAGGGGGTCCCCGGCTTCGTAGGCGTGGATCGTCTTGTGCTCGGCCCCGTGAAACTCGAAGACCCGTTTGATGTCCTTCGACCGCCCGATCGCCCAGATGTACCCGACGAAGAGAAGCACCCGGACCAGACCGTCGACCACGTTGAACAGGATCGCCGAATCCCCGAACACCTTCTCGGCGCCGCGGGCCGCCAGCAGCGGCAGCAGCATGAAGAACCCGACGAACACCACCAGCGCCACCACCATCGCCGAAATGATGTGGCCGGTCTTCAGTTCCTCCACACCCTCCTCGGTCCCGGCCTTGCGCGCCGACCAGGAGAGGGCTCGGAATCCGAGGGATAGCGATTCGCCGAGCACCATGACTCCGCGGATGAAGGGAATGCGGGCGAGGCGGGATCGCGACGAGAGGCGGGGCAGCGGGTCGCTCCGAACCGCGATGACGCCGTCGGGACGGCGCACCGCCACCGCCCACTTGCTGGGGGCACGCATCATGACGCCTTCGATGACGGCCTGACCCCCGACGGTCGACCCCGGCGGGCGGCTCACCGGGTCAGCTGTCCTGCGACCCGGCGGACTCTTCCCCGCGGGTGAACGACGTCCGGCCGTAGCGCTTGCGGAACCGCTCGACGCGGCCGCCGGAGTCCAGCAGGATCTGCTTTCCGGTGTAGAAGGGATGACTGGCGCTGGAGATCTCCACCCGGGCGAGCGGGTAGGTCTTCCCGTCCTCCCACACGATCGTGTCGGTGGTGCGGATCGTTGACCGCGTCAGGAACTTGAAACTCGAAGACGTGTCCTGGAACACGACCTCGCGGTAGTTGGGGTGGATGCCTTCCTTCACGTTCTCTTGCTCCTCGGGGGGATCGATCCTAGACCGTTCGCATCAGTTGCCGGCCTTGCCGACGTCGCTGAGGAATTCTGCGTTCGACTTGGTGTTCTTCAGGCGGTCGATGAGCAATTCGAGGCCGGCCGACGGTTCGGCGAGCGCCAGCAGCACCCGGCGCAGCTTCCACACCTGGGTGAGCTCGTGCGTCGAGAAGAGCAGCTCCTCCTTGCGGGTACCCGACGCCTCGATGTCGATCGCCGGATAGACCCGTTTGTCGGCAAGCTTGCGATCGAGCCGCAGCTCCATGTTTCCGGTGCCCTTGAACTCCTCGAAGATGACCTCGTCCATGCGGGAACCGGTCTCGACGAGGGCCGTGCCGAGAATGGTGAGGCTGCCCCCCTCCTCGATGTTGCGGGCGGCTCCGAAGAACCGCTTCGGCGGGTACAGGGCCGTCGAGTCGACACCCCCGGACAGGATCCGTCCCGAGGCCGGGGTCGCCAGGTTGTAGGCACGAGCGAGGCGGGTGATCGAGTCGAGCAGGATCACCACGTCGTTCCCCCCCTCCACCAGCCGCTTGGCCCGCTCCAGGGCGAGCTCGGCCACCTGGGTGTGCTCCTCGGCGGGACGATCGAACGTCGAGTAGATGACGTCGCCCTTCACCGAGCGCTGCATGTCGGTCACTTCTTCGGGGCGCTCGTCGACGAGCACCACGATGAGCTGGCACTCCGGGTTGTTCGTGGTGATCGAGTTGGCCATCTCCTTGAGCACGGTGGTCTTCCCCGCCTTCGGCGGTGAGACGATGAGTCCGCGCTGGCCCTTCCCGATCGGTGCGATGAGGTCGATGATCCGAGCGAGCACGTGGTTCGGCTGGCCCTCCACCTCGAGGGGCAGCCGCTCGTCCGGGAACAGCGGCGTGAGGTCACCGAACTTGGGACGGCGGCGGGCTTCCTCGACCGTCATCCCGCTGACGTGCTCGATACGGGTCAGCGCCGCGAACTTCTCCTGCGAGCGGGGTGGCCGGACAGGACCACTCAGGATGTCACCGCGGCGCAGTCCGAACTTGCGGACCTGGGTGGCCGACACATAGACGTCCTTGTCCCCGGGCAGGTAACCGGTACACCGGAGAAAGCCGTAGCCCTCGGGGAGGATGTCGAGGATGCCCTCGCGGTCCTCCGAGTCCGATTCATCCCAGTGCTGCTGTCCCTCGCCGGAAGGCTCGGCGCCGCCCTGCCCGCTCGGGCCGCCGGAGCCGCCCGGGCCACCGGGGCCGCCACTGCGCCCTCGCCGGCTGCGCCGTCGGTTGCCGCGGTCGTCCCCGCCGTAGTCGCCGCGGGGTCCCTGACCGACCCTCCCGCCGCCGATCTGATTGGTGCGGGGCTGCGGATCGTTGTCAACCATCTCGGAGGGTTCTGCCTCGACGGAGCGCCGGGCGACGATGTCGGGCACTTCGACCGGGGCGGGCTCCTCGCTGACCTCGAACTTATCGGAGTCGAGAATCGCCGCGATCAGCTTCGACTTCTGCAGCGTGCCGTGATCCGCAACGTCGATGGCAGCGGCGATGGTGCGCAACTCGTCGAGCGACTTCTCCTGGAGTTTGGCTCTCGTGGTCATGTAGCCCCTTTCGCGACCCTCAGGCCTTCTTGCGCCCGGAGAGCGCAGCCTGATAGGCCTCCCAGTCCCGGTTGAACCGCTCGATCCCGATGTCGGTGAGCGGATGGTCGAACAACTTGTCCATGACGGCGAACGGCATCGTGGCGGCGTCGGCTCCGATCCGGGCCGACTCGACCACGTGGATCGGGTGGCGCAGGCTGGCGGCAAGCACCTCGGTCTCGTATCCCTGTGCCGCGTACGTGCCGACGATGTCGGCGAGCAGGGCGAGACCGTCGTTGCCGATGTCGTCCACCCGGCCCAGGAACGGCGACACGAACGTGGCGCCGATCGTGGCGGCGATGATGGCCTGCGCCGTCGAGAACACCAGCGTGACGTTGATCGGGATGTCGTCGGCGACGAGGCGGGAGCCGGCCGTGATGCCGGCCCGGGTCATCGGCACCTTCACCACCACGTTGTCGGCGATGGTGCGCAGGGTGTGGCCCTGGCGGACCATCTCATCGGGGTCGCCGGACACCACTTCGGCCGAGACCGGGCCGTCGACCAGATTGGTGATCGCCTTGATGAGATCGTGGAACGCCAGACCCTCCTTCGAGGCGAGGGTGGGGTTCGTGGTGATCCCGTCGAGGATCCCCCAGCCGACGGCGGTCTCGATATCAGCGAGATGCGCCGTATCCAGGAACAGTTTCAACGTGCCTCCACAGAGGTCTCGGAACCCTCACACCGGACACGCATTCGGAATACCGCGCGGGGTTTCGAGGTGCCAGGTCGAGAGAAGTGGGCGGAATGCCC
>DATDRW010000071.1:0-53717 GCA_035291545.1 Acidimicrobiia bacterium | reverse complement strand
AGCGAGGAAGGAGGCGGGTGACGTTCATGCGGGGAGAAATGTAGGCGCCCATCGTCCATCGTCCGTCGTCCGTCGATTGACTATGGACTATGGACGGCCCGGCCCATGGGGCCGAGCGGTCTCACCCTTCCGCCCCTCCCGTGAAGTGCCAGGACCCGAGGCGCAGCGAGGGCGCCCGCACCACGCCCTGGCCGAACTCGGAGTTGGCGTAGCGAAGATCGTTGCCCACCCCGAGCACGTTCCCCGGGCCGAGCGCTTTGAGGAACGACTGGGTGAAGCGGAGGTTGGTCACCGCACCGGTGATCACGCCGTTCTCGATCATGAACGTGCCGTTGCGGGTGAGGCCGGTGACTACCTGACTCTTCGGATCGAGGATGCGGCAGTAGTTGAAGGTGGCGACGTACACCCCGCGTTCCACCGCGGCGATCATCTCCTCCACCGAATCGGTGCCCGCACGCACCACCACGTGACCGGCGAGCGGTCCGAGGGAACCGCTCATCGCCCAGGCATGACCCGTGGAGGTGGTGCCGGCCCTCCGGGCAGAGCGCCGGTCGTGCACCGCAGTCCTGGTAACCCCGGCCTCAACCAGCGTGGTGGTTTGCTTGGGCGTCCCCTCGGCGTCGTACGACTCGCCGAGCGCACCAAATCCCATCGGGTCGTCGATCATCGTGATCCGCTCGTCGAACTGAGCGGCACCCAACTCGACGAACGATTGGTCCTCGTTGACCGCCTTGCCGTTGAGCCCGTAGAAGTCGAGAAACACCGCAATGGTGGCGACCGGTTCCGGCGCCAGGACCACCTCGTAGTCCCCCGGCTTGAGGTCGAAGGCGTGCAGGCCGCGCCGGGCGCGGTCGGCTGCGAGCGCCCCGGCAACCGCACCGTCGAGGTCGGAGAATGCGTTAGAGGTCTGATGCGCCGAACCGGCGCTCTGCCCGGTCTGGTGAATGCCGTCGATGGTGGCCCGGCTCCCCCGGGCGGAAACCCGGTGCCCGGCGCTGTTGGCGAAGGCGGTTTCGAACGAGTCGGTGTCGCAGAACCCGGCGCCGAGCAGGTCTTTGCCGGCGCCGACGAAGGCCTTCACCGCCGCGGCCCGGCCTTTCGGAGTGGCGCCGGTGGTCGACTGGTGGGAGAAGTCCGCGGGGGCGATGACGACCGGCGCGGTGAGCCCCGGCCAATCCGCATCCACCCGTTGGGTGGCCGCGACGGTGAGGGCGTCCTCGGCGAGCTTGGAGAGGGCGGCGGCGTCGGCCGGGTTGCCGGTGACGGAGGCGACCCGTCCGGCAGCGGCCACCCGGAGCCGCACGTTCACATACTCCTCCCCCACGTTCTGATGGATGAAGGAGTTGGCGAAACGGGTGAGTTCGGCACGGCCCACCGCCACGATGGCTTCCGCCTCGGCGCGATCGCCGATGATCTCGATGAGGTGGTCGGCGGCGGTGCGGGCGTCGGTCATCCCTTCACCCCCACCCGCACCTCGGCGAACCGCCCCGGCGAAGCCGAATGGCCGGTGTGGGCGATCTGGATCGGCTGGCCCTTGCCGCAGTTCGGCGTACCCCAGTGCACCCACTCCGCTTCCCCGCCGAGCATGTCCAACTGAGCCCAGAAGCGGGGGGTGATCCCGGTGTAGGTCGGGTTCTTCACCATGCGGCCCAGCTTCCCTTTCTTGATCTCCCAGCCGACCTCGCAGCCGAACTGGAAGTTGAGCCGCTTGTCGTCGATCGACCAGGAACGGTTGGTCGACATGAAGATCCCACGGTCGGTGGCGGCGATCATCTCGTCGAGGGAAGAGTCCCCGGGGAGCAACCCGACATTGGTCATCCGCACCATCGGGAGACGGGCGTACCCATCGGCGCGAACCATGCCTCCCGGGGGCAGGCCGGCGATGGCGGCCGAGTCGCGGCCCGAGAGCACCCCCACCCAGCGGCCTCGATCGACGATCGGCACCCGCTGCGCCGGGGTTCCCTCGTCGTCGAAGCCGAAGGTCCCCAGGGCGCCGAGAAGTGTGGCGTCGGCAGTGATGTTCATCAGGTCCGATCCGTAGCGGTGAGTGCCGAGTCTGTCGAGCTGCAGGTGCGAGGTGCCGGCGAAGGCCGCCTCCCATCCCAGGATCCGGTCGAGCTCGATGGCGTGGCCCACCGACTCGTGGATCTGCAACGCCAACTGGCTGGCCTCGAGGATGATGGTCATCTCCCCCTCGGGACAGTCGTCGGCTTTGAGTACCGCCGCAGCCTCGTCGGCGATCCGGGGAGCGTTGCCGAGGAAGTCCCAGCGGCGGATCACCTCGAAGCCGCCGGTCTCGAACTGGCCGAACGACTGTGGGAAGGAACGCCGATGGGTCTCGCCGTCACCGACCGCCGTGGCATCGAATCCGCCCCCGGTCTCGACGATGTGCTGGTGGATGCGGTGACCCTGGGAGGACACGAACCACTTGTGGGTGTCCCAGGCGCCCAATGAGGCCCGGGCGAGACGGACCTCTTCGACCTCCTGCATGGCGGCGGTGACCGCCATCAGCAGGTCGACCTTCTCGGAGAGCGGCACCTCCAACGGCGCCTCGGCATACGGGGTCTCGTACTCGGCCTCGACGATGGGGACATCGGCGAGAGGCGACGGCTTTCCCGGGACGACGGCCGAAGCCTTAGCGATCTCGGTCGCCCGGTTCCCTGCCGAACGCAGGGCCGCCGGAGAGAGGTCGTGGGTGCCGAAGAACCCCCACGACGATCCGACCAGGGCGCGCACCCCGATACCGGCGGCTTCTCCGCGATCGAGTTGCTCGACGCTGCCGTTGAGGACCTCGATCTGCTCGTCCCGACTCTCGACATAGCGGGCGTCGGCGTACGAGGCGCCGACGGCAAGGGCGGCTTCGACGGCGGCCCGAGCGTGATCAAACATGGCGGCACGCACCCTAGCCAGAAGCCGTGTTCGTTCAGGCTGCTCCGACGCCCCCACGGCTCAGAGACCGGTGGCGGTGTCCGCGATCAGTTCGTCGACGACGGCGGCGAGCGCCGCCTGCTCGTCCCCTCCGGCGGCGATGGCCGCCTGGTAGGTGGCGACCTGCCGGTCGGCGCTCGTCCCCGAGGCGACGACGTTCCTGGCGTACTCCACCTCGGCGACGCACCCCAGCTCCTCGGCGTCCTCGCGCACCAGGTCGATGATCTCCTCGAGCAGGTCCGAGAAGGGCACGAGCTCACCCCGGCCGAAATCCATGAGCGAGCCCTCGGTCCCGTACCGCTGGGCGCGCCACACGTTCTCGGCGATCAGCATCGGCGCGTAGTGGCGCCAGCGCTGGTTGTGGGACCGGCGCCGGAACAACATCGCCAGGATCGACTGGAAGAGCGCCGCCACCGCCATGCCGTCGTCGATGCGGGTGCACACGTCGGAGATGCGCAACTCCAGCGTCGGGTACCTCTCCGACGGCCGAACGTCCCACCACAGCTTGGAGGCGTCCTCGATGAGCCCCGGGGCGACCAGGGCATCGACGTGACGGCGGTACTCGGCCCACGATGAGAACTGCTCGGGGATGCCGGTCCGGGGGAGCGAGCGGAACACGCTGAGCCGGTACGACTTGAGCCCGCTCTCCATACCGTGCCAGAACGGAGAAGAGGTGCTCAACGCCAACAGGTGCGGTAGAAAGTACGACACCTGGTTCATCAGATCGATGCGAACCTCGGGGTCCTCGATGCCGACGTGGACGTGCATCCCGCAGATCACCAGACGACGCACCACGACCCGCAGGTCCTTGACGAGGAGCAGGTAGCGCTCCCGATCGGTGACCTGCTGGTCGGCCCAATCGGCAAAGGGGTGGGTGGAAGCCGCGATGAGCCGCATCCCGTGCTCCTCGGCAACGCCGACCAGCCGGCGGCGGAGCCCGGCGAGATCGCGGCGAGCCTCGGCGACGGTACGGCAGATGGTGGTGCCCACCTCGATCTGGGCCCTGAGGAACTCGGGGCTGACCTGAGAGCCGAGCACCTCGCGGAAGGCACTCCACACGTCGTCCCCGGGATCCCGCACCAGGTCGCGGGTCAAGGGGTCGACGAGGAGGTACTCCTCCTCGATGCCGATGGTGAAAGCCGGACGCTGCACGCCACCTCGCAGGGCTGGAGGGGTGCCACGCTACCCACGCCGGGCCGCGCGGGGCGGAGTAGCGTTGCGGCCATGGCCACCAACGGATCATCTCCGGACCGCAATGCACTCGAAAAGATCGCCGATTGGGCGAAGGCAGAACCGGGGGTGAGTGTCGCCGGCGACGGCACGCTCACCGTCGCCGGGGACACGCCGATCACCGTCATGGTGACCGCCGACGACGAGCGGGTGCAGCTGACCCACCATCACACGGAGCACACCGCCGACGCCACCCGCGTGGAGGCGGTGCGGCGGGCGCTCCCGGGACGCGGATCGGGGGTCACCGGAACGGTGGCAGCCGACGACGCCACCATGGAGATGACACTGACCGCGACTCTCTACATCGACGGTCTCACCCGTCAGGGATTCGTGGCCGCCCTCAATGAACTCGTCGCCGCTACCGATCGCGCCGCCGGCTCGGTGCCCTCCGCGATCGTGGAGACCATGCCGGCCGCCCCACCGGCCGCGGCGCCTGCCGTCGCAGAAGCGACCCCGGTTGCGGCCGACGCCACACCCACGATGGTGATCTCACAGGTGTGGTCGCCCACCCACCGGGTGCCCGAAGGCGGGCTCAGGGCGTGGCCCAAGCCCGACCCGGCGGTCGAACCCGTCGCCACCCTGCAGGCGAGGGTCGAATTGAGCATCGCCGAGCGCCGGGGCGACTGGGCCCGAGTGGTGGGGTCGAACGGATGGACCGGTTGGGTCGACACCCGTCGCCTCCTTCCGATGACCACGGCCGCAACGGGCACGCAGGCATCCTCCACGGGGGGCGCCTTCCCGTTTGGAGCCGTCGGCGCCGCCGCAATGATCGCCGCCGCCTTCCTCCCCTGGTTCGACGTTGGCGGATTCACCGCAAACGCCTTCGACGTCGCTCTGCCCTTCCTATGGGATCTGGCGGCGTCCGGCGATCCCGCTCTCGGATTCGTCGTCGCCGGGCTCGGAGCGATAGGGCTCCTCGCCTCGTTCCTGCCCGGGGTGCCCGATGGGTTGCGCCGCCTCACCGGGATCGCCGGCATCGCCGCCGCCGGCGTCTTCGTCTTCCAGGTGGATCGGGGGGTCGACGGCACGCTGAGCGACACCATCGACGCTCTCGGGTACGGGGTGTACGTGGCCCTGGCCGGGGCGGTGCTGCTGCTGACGGCAACCCGGGCCAAGCCCTCGACCTCCTGAGCCGCGAAAGGCAAATTCGCAATTCGCAATTCGCAATTCGCCGGAGGATCGCGCCGAGCATGCTCCACCCGTCTGACGAATTGCGCCGCGAGACGCGCTCACCTCGACCCGAGAACCCACAAGAGACGCGCACTACCAATACGCGGGACTGACGAATTGCGGAGCCGAGCCGAAGGCGAGGCGACAACCCGGGACTGGCGAATTGCGGAGTCGAGCCGAAGGCTCGACGACCCTCGTGCACTAGCGTCCCGGCCATGACCGACAACGCCTACCGCACCATCAAAGGTCTCCGCGCCACCCGGTCGTTCGAGCCGCGGCCCCTCGAGCCTGCCGACCTCGACGCCATCCTCGAGGCAGGCCGCTGGACGGGTTCCTCGAAGAACGTTCAGGGCTGGGTGTTGGTGGTGATCGAGGACCCTGCGAGCAGGGAACGGCTCGCCGCCGCCGGGAACTTCACCGACCCGGTGCGCAATTGCGCTGCGGCGGTGGCGTTGGTGAAGACCTCCGAGGGAAACGACTTTGACATCGGGCGGGTCGCCCAGAACTTGATGCTGGCCGCCGCCGCCCGCGGGGTCGGCTCGTGCCCGGTGACGCTGCACCATGTCGAGATCGCCCGCGAGGTGCTCGCGCTACCCGGAGTCCACGAGTGTCGATACGCGGTTGCTCTCGGGTATCCCGATCGCAACGCGGAATCGGTGGCCCGAGCCGGTCGCCGCTCGGCGGGTATGGGTGGGCGCAAGCCGACGGACCAGGTGATCCGGCGCGAGAGGTAGCAGGCAGCGAGAAGCAGGGAGGGCCGCAGCCGGCCGGAACCTCACCGGGCGGCGCCGAGCATTGATCCGGTCAGCTTGGAGAGGTCAAGCGCGTACAGGGCGCAGTAGACGACGCGGTCACCCTGGGCCCAGCTCTCGGCGGTCGGGGTGATCGGGAAGAGGTCGAGGTCCGACTGCTCATACGACAGGCCGACGAAGCCCTCGAACTCGCCGACGCACCGCTCCCCTGCGGCCGCCACGGTGGCGTCACGGCCGGGGAAGGAGGCATCGGTCATCGAGAACTCGAAGTAGATCTCGTTGTCGTGCGGCTCGGCACAGTCCACGCTGGCCACCGTCTGGACCACGCCGGCGCCCGCGGGGTCGTCGTTGAAACAGTCGCCAACCGCGAGGGTGAACACCGAAGCCGGCCCCCCGGTCGTGGTGGTAGTGGCCGGCACCCCGGTCGTGGTGGTCGTCGCCTGAGCCTGTGTTGTGGTCGTGGCGGAAAGACCGTCGTCGTCTCCGCAGGAGGTGACGAACAATGCCAGTGCGAGTGTGATGATGAGGCGAATCCGCATGGCAGTACCCCTTTACGTGGTCGTTTTTGCGTGGTCGTTGCCCCGAGAATATACGCTGGTTTCCGCCGGCGTACGGGAGTGTCACCAGGGGGCTTCCCCTAGCCCCCGGCACCTGATGCCTGGCGCCCAGCCATCAGGCCCTACCGAGGGAAAACCCTCTTCTCACGCTGACTATCTCGGCGAGGATCGCCACCGCGATCTCCTCGGGCGTGACGGCTCCGATCGACAAACCCACCGGACCGTGAATCCGCTCGATCGCGGCGATATCGAATCCGGCAGCGAGCAGCCGCTCCACCCGGGCGGCGTGGGTCTTACGCGATCCGAGCGCACCGATGTACCGCGCCTCCGAGCGCAGCGCCAGCGGGAGCAACACGTCCTCGAACCGCTCGGTGTGCAGCAGCGACACGACGAAGCTCCGCCGGTCGAAGGGGAGGGCGGCAACCAGGTCGTCGGGCCATCCACACATCACCGAGGTCGCATCGGGGAATCGCTCCGGTCGGGCATGGGCGAGGCGGGGATCGCCGACCACGACGCCGAACCCGGCCCGGGCGGCGAGGGTACACAGTGCCTCGGCGACCGGCCCGGCACCGAAGAGCCGCAGGGTCGGCGGAGGGACGATCACGTCCACGAACGTCTCCACCCCACCGGCGGCGGCGACCCCTGCACTCTCGGTTTCGATGCGGCGACGCACCTCTGAGGCGACCACGGCCGGGAACGTCTCGCCGGGGTCTCCCGCAAGTACCTCACCCGCGGCGTCGATGAGAAAACGCGTGCCGCCGCGGTCGCCGTGGATGACCGTCACCAGGGCCCCGGTCCGTCCGGAGGAGGTCAGGGCACGGGCGGCGGCGAGGACGTCGGTCACCAGCGCTCGATCAGAACCCGGATCGTCCCGCCGCAGGAGAGCCCCACTTCGAAGGCCTGATCGTCGGAGATCCCATAGGTGACCACCGTAGATTCGCCCCCGGCGAGCACGGCCTCGGCACGTGCCGTGACGTCGCCCTCGACGCAACCGGAACTCACCGATCCGACGATCTCGCCCGCCGACGACAGCAGCAGACGCGCGCCGGGAGGCCGGGGCACGGACCCGACGCCGGAGATCACCGTCGCCGCGGCCACGCGCTTGCCTTCCGCGACCCACCGATCACGGATTGCCAGGTCATCGGCGAAAGCCATGCCGGAAGTATCCCAGGATCACACAGCGGCAGGTGCGCTCCTATCCTCGGCCCCACCGCCATGCGCAGCTCCCACCACGCCATGTCCGTGTTCGACCGTCGGCGCCGCGGGGTGTCGCGGCTGCGACGCCGGAGCGCACTGCGACCGGTATCCCGACCCGCCGCGGTCACCACCAAGCCGCACAAGTTACGGCGCAAGCACCACTGGGGGCGGTCATTCCTCCGGGTGCTGACCGTGGTCGTGGTTTTCGGCGCCCTGATCGGAGGGTTCATCCTGTTCCGCACCCTGACCGCCACCGACCAGGTGCGCATCCAGGTGCTCGGCGCCGAGGGGAGGCCGCTCTCCGGAGCGGTGGTCACCACCGATTCGGGGAAGGAGGTGACCACGGTCGAGGGAGGGCTGGCGAACGTGCCGTTCGAAGTGCCGGGAAGCCTGACCGTAACCGCCCGCGGCTACCGACCTGCCAGATACATCGTGGAGCAGCTCCCGCGCCAGGGCGCCCTCGGACTGCAGATGGAGCCGCTCGTGCTCCAGGGCCGCGTCACCGACAGCAACGACATCGGCGTCGTCGGGGCGAAGGTCACCATCAACGACCTGAGCACGGAGACCGGCGACTTCGGCTCGTTCGAGATCGTCGAGGCGATGCCGGGGACCGTCACGGTCGAAAAGGCGGCGTGGGTGTCGGCCACCGCGGAGTGGAACGGGGATCGCAGGCGCCTCGACGTGAAGATGGACGCCTTCCAGGTGCGGGGGCTGCGGGTCGATCCCAGAACCGCCGGTGACGACGCGGCGTTCGCCCAGATCCTCGAGTTCGCCGACGCCAGCACCGTGAATGCACTCGTCTTCGACACCAAGGTCGAGTTGGGCAACGTGGTGCACGAAATCGACGGGTACGACGAGCCGGCGGCGATCGGGGCCCTGCAGCCGGTATATGACGCCAAGGAGCGCCTCGCCCAGGCCAGGGAGCACGGGCTCTACACCATCACCCGGATCGTCACCTTCCAGGATCCGTACGCCTCGCTCCACCGCAACGAATACGCACTGCACAACTCGGTGGACGGTGACACCTGGGTCACCTGGAACGGGCTGGGGTGGATGGATCTCACCGACCGCGGGGCGTGGGAGTACCCGATCGAGCTCGGAGTGGCCGCCTGCAAGATGGGATTCGACGAGATCCAGTTCGACTACGCCCGGTTCCCCTCGGACGGCGACATCGAGACCGCGGTGTACGACGACCCGACGATGCTCGACGCCGAGGGCCGGGTGGCGATCATCTCCGAATTCCTGAGTAATGCCCGGGAGAGGATCAACGCCGCGGGTTGCGCCCTGTCGGCCGACCTCTTCGCCATCGTGCTCTCGGTCCGCGACGACCAGGGGGTCGGCCAGAAGGTCGAGGAGCTCTCGGCCACCGTAGACGCCATCAGCCCGATGGTGTACCCGAGCCACTATGGACCGGGCTGGCTCAACTTTGAGAACCCCAACGACCATCCTCAGGAGGTCATCGACGAGGCCCTCAACTCGGGGATGAGGCGGATGGAGGGTGGGGCGCTGCTCCGGCCCTGGATACAGGCCTTCTCCTGGACCACCGAGCAAGTGCAGGAGGCGATCGCCACCGCCGAGAACCTCAACATGGGCTGGCTCCTGTGGAACCAACTCTCCTACTACGAGTTGGACTGGCTGCCCCCGGTAGAAGGCGAATAGTTCATCGTCCATGGTCCATCGTCGAGCGCGGCCCGCTGCCCGCGACCCGCTACCCGCCAATCACGGAGATCAAGCCGCTCGACGGGCGTCGGGTAACGGGAAACGGGCGACGGCCTACAGCGGGATCTTCATGCCCTCGTGGGCGGCGTCGGTGAGCGGGAACCGCGACCGAGCCGCGGCCTGGATCGCCGTGATCTGGTCGTCGCTGCGATCCGGGTCGTGACTGGTCAACACCAGTCGCCCCACGCCGGCGTCGCCGGCGATGCGCACCGCCGCCTCCCAGTCGCTGTGACCCCAACCCACCCGGGCGCCGCGGCGCTCCTCGGGCGTGTACTGGGCGTCGTGGACGAGGGTGTCGGCCCGGTGCGCCAGCTTGACGAGTCGCTCGTCGGCCTCCACGTCACCCGCCTCGTGATCGGTGGCAATGACCACCGTCTGCGACCCCTCGAGACGGTAACCGACGACACCGTCGGGATGGTTGAGCTCGGTGTGGGTGACCCGCACGGGGCCGACCTCGATGCTGTCCTCGAGAGTGCGGATTCGCACGTCGGCGTCGGCATCACCGAGCGCCACCGGCCACCAGGGGCGGCAGATCACGGAGCCCAGCGCGTCCTCCGGCTGCCTCCCTGCCAGCACCGGAGCCCACAGATCCACGCGGTTGGCGCCGTCGAACAGCGGAGCGAACACCGGAAGACCCTGGATGTGATCCCAGTGGAAGTGGGTGAGGAAGATGGAATACCGCTGCGGCTCTTGGCGGTCGGACACGAGGCGCTGCAGATGGCGCAGACCCGTGCCGGCGTCGATAACGAGATGGTGGCTGGGCTCGACCTCGGCGTGGAGACAGGTCGTGTTTCCCCCGAACCGCCGGTTCTCGGGGCCCGACACCGCCATCGAACCGCGGCATCCTGCGACGAAGAGGAAAGGGCCGCTCATCGAGCCGGCCCCGTGGTACGGGACACGATTCGCTCAGTCGCTCAGCGCCGCGTCCGTGTTCCGCAGACGCTTGGCCAGCTCGGCCATCATCTTAACCCCGATTTCGGGGTGATTCTTGATGAGGGCTCGCAGGTCCCACTGCGTGATGACCAGGCAACGTGCCGCCGAGGTCGCGGCGACATCGGCGGTGCGGGGTGTGTCTTCGAGGAGGAGCGCCATCTCACCGAAATACTCGCCCTGCGCGAAGTCGGCAAGCACGGTGCTGCCCTTACGAGCCTGAGCCGTCCCGTCGAGGAGCAGGTAGAAACCGCGGCCACCCTCGCGGCCCTCCTGGATGATCAACTCACCGGCGGCAAAGGAGCGCTCCTTGGCCGTGCCGATGACGGTGGCGATCTCTCGGTCGGTGAACCCGGCGAAGAGCGAAGTGCGCTTGAGGAATCCGGCCGCGTCCATGTCGTCCACCACCTTGTCGGATCGCCACACGATATCGGAACCTGAGACGCTTCGTCCGGTCAACGAACGCCCCGCGCCGAGGTGAGCGGAGCGAGCGACCCCAGCGACACGGCCACCACCACCGCCTGATCCCCCTTCTCGAGCCGGAAATCGGAATCGGGGTTGGTGAACGTCTTGTCTGCCCGCGCCACCGCCAACAGCGTCGCTCGATGATCGTGCCGCATTCGGGCGGACAGCTCGTCGATGCCAAAGCCGACGTACTCGTCGGGGAGGATCACCCGGTACAGCTCGGAGCCCTCTCCTCCTGACACGATGTCGGTGACCAGCGCCCCCAGACCGGGATACATCGCGGTGCGCGCCAGCAGTCGCGAGGCGAGGCGGGAGGTGACCAGCACCTCGTCCACATTGGTGCGCTGGAAGTGGGGAACGTGGCGGGAATTGTTCACCTCGACCACGGTGCGCACCGCCGGGGCGATGTCCTCGATGGCGAGCACGATGAGGAGACTCCGCATGTCGGCGGCGTCCGATGCATCGGTCGGGCACACGATCGCCGCCGACGCCTCCTTGATCCCGGCGCGTTCGAGATCCTCGGAACTGGTGGCATCGCCGCGCACGAAGTACACGCCTTCGCCCGCCGGATTCTTGTCGCCATCGTTCAGCAGCGCGATCTTCACGCCGTAATCGTCGGTGCGTAGCTCTTCGACGAGATCGCGAGCGGTGGCGTTCCACCCGCAGATGACGATGTGGTCTTCGTACCCGGCAGCGCCCATCCCCTGACCCTCCTTCACGAGGAAATCGATCACGAACCCGACTACCGCCCCGGTGACCGCAGCGAGCATGGCCACCCCGAAGAGCGCCAGCATCCAGTGGATCACCCATCCCCACGGGGTGGTGACGTAGGAGATGTCCCCGTTGTCGAGGATCGTCATCACCGCCCAGTAGAAGGATCGCCCGAACTCGGAGAAGGTGGCGTGCTTCTCGGCGACGGTGACGCCCACCGTCGCCAGGACCACGACGATGGCGCTGGAGATGATCAGGGGGCGCAGCACCTTGCCCCCGAACTGCTTCCGGATTCGCCGGTAATGCCAGCGGAACCGCGTGAACACGGTGGACCTCTCGTCGGGCGAGCCCGGGATTGTACGGGTCCCGGGCTTCCCGCGGGCACAGCAAGGGCCTTTCGACCCTGGCCGCCTCGGGCAACGCCGGGGAACCTGGCCCTGCGAGGAAGCCGGCGGGGGCGCTCGGCCCGGCCCGCACAGCGCCCCCTCCTGTGAGTGGTGGGTGACGCTCCCGCCGGCGCCTCACTTGTCGGGAGGGCTTCCCCCGGGCTTTTCCGTGTGAGGAGGCAGGCGGCAGACGGCAGGAGGCAGGAAGAACAGACCTGGGTACATCAGGAAACGCCGGCGAGTTTCGGCTTCCCGCTTCCTGCCACCTGCGACCTGCGACCTGCCACCCCCTTCCTGGCCTCCCCGGCGCCTACCGTCCCCACATGCCGGCTCCTCTCACCCTCGCCGTCCTCGCCGGGGGCGCATCACACCGGATGGCTTCGGACAAGGTGCTGCTGGAGATCGGCGGAGTCACCCTGCTCGATCACGTGCTGGCCGCAGCCGGGGATCTCCCCGCGATCGTGGTCGGCAGGCATCATCCCGGTGTCCGCTCGATCCCGGATCCCTTTCCAGACCGACGCGGACCCCTCGCCGGACTGGTAGCGGCCCTCGACGCCTGCGCCGGGGCGGTGCTCCTGGTCGGTGCCGACCAGCCGTGGCTGCAACCGGCCACCGTACGCGCCCTCTCCGCCGCGACCACGGGCGACCTCCCAATAGCACCCATCGACGACGCAGTCCGGCAGGTGCTGTGCGCCGTGTTTCCCTTCGCCGTACTCCCCGAGGCGCGGCGCCTCCTCGACGCCGGACGCGGGCCACAAGCCGTGCTCGACCTGGGGTGCCGTGACCTCTCCCCCGAGGAGTGGGAGCGATGGGGGGAGGACGGACGGTCCTGGTTCTCGGTGGACACCCCCGAGCTCATGACCGAAGGCTTGCGGCGCTACGGTCCACCGCGATGAGCGACGCCGCCCAGTACCGGGACGTAGTCGACCGCGTCATGCGCCGCCACAAGTGGATCGTATGCGCCGACGTCGCCGCCGGCTTCACGCAGGCGGTCCGAGCGATGCGGGAGAAGGGGTATCCGCGGCCGCTGCTGCTGAGCGGTTCCACCGGTTCCGGGGACCTGCCGGCGGAGGAGGATTGCGAGCTCGTCATCCTCGGAGTCCGATCCGACACGATGATGGGTGGCATCCGCGCCTACCACGAGGCGCTGCGCCGGCTGCCGCAGTGGGCGCTCGACCGCATCGAGGCGTGGGACCCGGCCGGCGAGGCGAAGGTGCTCTCCTCGTTCCTCGACACCGCCGTCGAGATCGCCGGCCGCCCTTGCTGGGGGGCGCGGCCCGCCGCCTGGCTCGCCCTCGAGGACAAGACCGAGGTGGACGACCTCTGGGAGGCGGCAGCGGTCGACCACGCACCGTCGTTGGTCGTCCCCGCCGAAATGCACGCGCTCGTTGCCGCCGCCCGCCGTCTCGGCGGCGCAGCCGGGACGGTGTGGGCGGGGGACAACCGCGAGGGCTGGCACGGCGGCGCCGAGTACACCCGCTTCGTTGCCGACCCCGACGACGCTGCCCCCACCATCGAGTTCATGAGCGGGCACTGCGACCGGGTCAGGGTCATGCCCTTCCTCGAAGGGGTCCCCTGCAGCATCCACGGCATGGTCTTCCCCGACGCAGTGGCGGCGTTCCGGCCGGTGGAGATGATCGTGTTCCGCGTCCCGGGCTCGGACCGCTTCCGCTACGGCTCTGTCGCCACCTCGTGGGATCCACCCGACGAGGTACGCGAGGAGATGCGGGCGGCAGCGCGCCGGGTGGGAGCCCACCTCCGGGACCTCGCCGCGTTCCGCGGGGTGTTCACCATGGACGGGGTGGTCACCGCCGACGGCTGGCTCCCCACCGAATTGAATCCCCGGTTCGGAGCCGGGATGATGCCGGCGGCGCGTGCCGCCGACCTCCCGCTGCTCGGCATCAGCCGTCTCCTCATCGCGGGCGAGACCGAGGGGCTCGACCCGGTGGAAATCGAGCGGATCGCGGTCACTGCAGCCGACGAGAGACGCCACCTCGGCGGATTCACCACCGTCGTCCGGGACATCCCGGCGACCGAGACGCACCGCGTCCTCTGGGACGGGGTGACGGTGCACCCGGCCGGACCCGACCAGGGCAACGCCACCCTCGAACGCGGCCCGGCCGCGTCCGGAGGGCTCGTCCGCTTCACCCTGGATCCCGAACAAGTGGTGCCCGGCGTTCAGGCGGCCCCGGTGGTGGCCGCCGCCTTCGCCGCCGCCGACGCCTTGTGGGATACCGGGATCGGACCCCTGATCCCCGCCGGTCTCTAGAGCCGGGCGAACTGGGCGGTGAAGTGCCGCAGCCAGGGGGCGCTGCGGGTGATGCGGAACCCGCGCAGCGCCGGCGCCCTCTCGGCGACGGCGACGATCACCTCGCCTACGTAGTCGATGTGGCTCTGGGTGTAGGTGCGCCGCGGCACCGCCAGCCGGACCAGTTCCATCGCCGCCGGGGTCTCGCTGCCGTCCTCGAGGGGAACGCCGAACATCACCGACCCGATCTCGACCCCCCGCACCCCGCCCTCGCGGTACAGCTCGACGGCCAGCGACTGCGCCGGGTACTGCGACGGCGGGATGTGCGGAAGCATGGCCCTGGCGTCGATGTAGACGGCGTGCCCCCCCGGCGGCCACACGATGGGAACGCCGGCGTCGCGGCACTTCTCGCCGAGGTACTCGGTGCTGCGAATGCGGTACCGCAGATAGCCCTCCTCGAGCACCTCGTCGAGGCCGGTGGCGATCGCCTCCAGGTCGCGCCCGGCGAGCCCGCCGTAGGTGGGGAAACCCTCGGTGAGGATGAGCAGGTTGCGGCACTGGGCGGCCAACTCCGGATCCTTCATGGCGAGGAAGCCGCCGATGTTGGCGATGGCGTCCTTTTTGGCAGAGAACGTGACACCGTCCACGAGCGAGAACATCTCGTGGGCGATCTCACGAGGCGTTCGGTCCGCCTGCCCGGGTTCGCGCAGCTTGATGAACCAGGCGTTCTCGGCGAACCGGGCGGCGTCCATGAAGAAGGGCAGCCCGTGCTCGTCGCACACCGCCCGCACCGCACGCAGGTTCTCCAGAGACACCGGTTGGCCGCCGCCCGAGTTGTTGGTGACCGTGATCATCACCAGCGGGATGTGGGTGGCGCCCACCTCGGCGATGGTGGCGCGGAGGGCGGTGACATCCATGTTGCCCTTGAAGGGATGATCGGCGGAGGGGTCACGACCCTCCGGGATGACCATGTCCCGCGCCTCGGCACCCTGGTACTCGACGTTGGCCCGCGTCGTGTCGAAATGGGTGTTGTTGGGGACCACCATCCCCGGCCCGGCCACCGAGGAGAACAGGATCCACTCCGCCGCCCTCCCCTGGTGGACCGGTATCACCTCGGGGAGGCCTGTGAGGCGAGTCACAGTGTCGGCGAATCGGTAGAACGACCGGCTCCCGGCGTAGGACTCGTCGCCGATCATCATCGCCGCCCACTGCTCGGCCGACATCGATCCGGTGCCCGAGTCGGTGAGGAGGTCGATAGTCACCTCGTCGGCGTGCAGTCCGAACAGGTTGTACCCGGCTCGGAGCAGCGCTGCCTCGCGCTGCTCGAGGGTGGGGAAGGCAATCCCCTGGACGCTGTGGATCCGGAACGGCTCGATGATGGTGCGGTAAGGCATGGTGTGCGAACGGTAGGCGGGTTGCCCGACGCCCGACGCCCGACGCCCGCGAGGAATCCGCGAAAAGCGGTGTACGGGAAGTGGGAATTGAGTGACGGGCGACGGGCGACGGGCGACGGGAGGCTCACTACCCTCGACTTCCGTGACCGCTCCCCCGATCATCGCCGTTTTCGGCGCCTCCCGGACCTCACCCGGCGACGGCCTCTACGAGGACGGGGTGCGCTGTGGGGCGCTGCTCGCAGACGCGGGATACACCGTGATCACCGGGGGATACGGCGGGGTGATGGAGGCGGTGTCCCGGGGCGCCCGGGATCGCGGAGGCACCGTGCTCGGCGTCACCGCCCCCGAGGTGTTCCCCGACCGCGCCGGCGCCAACGAATTCGTCAGCCACGAGCGCCCGGCGGTCCACCTGCTCGATCGTATCCACGACATGACCCGGATGAGCGCGGCAACAATCACCCTCCCCGGGAGCCTGGGCACCCTCACCGAGTTCGTCGCCGCCTGGAACCTCGCATTCGTGGCCAGGTTCAGCGGGACGAAGCCGAAACCGCTGATCGCGGTCGGCGAGCCGTGGGCGTCACTGGTCGATCAGCTCGCCACGACACTGGATGCCGATCGCGCCCTGGTGCTCACAGTGGGCACGGTCGACGAGGCGGTCACCGCCGTCCGGCGCCTGGTGCACTAGTCCTCGGGGGCGAGGCAGGCCACCCAGACGACCCGGTCCTTGAGGAGTCCGGGGCGATCGGCGTTCTGCACCCGGGATAACCCGAGCTCGATGCGCCGACCCCTTCCGAGACAGGTCGCCGGCGGCTCATTCCACGGGCCGTCGTCGATCCGCCAGATCGCGTCGGAAACGTCGAATTCCTCACCGGAGGCGACGTCGCGATCCTCGGCGAAGCCGATGCTGCGTCCGTCGGGACGCTCCTCGACGATCACCGCATACCCGATGCGCCGTTCGACGGCGAGATCGGGCCCGGTGGAACCGGGGCCGCCGCCGCAGGCGGCGGCCGAAATGGCAAATAGGGAGGCGGCGGCGGCGAGTCTGCGCATGGAAGGGAGGCTACCCGCCGCCGGCCTCCAGCCATCAGCCAACCGACGCCCGACGCCCGCTCGAGGCAGTGATGGCTACCCGTTGCGTACCTGGTGCCTGATACTTCTCACCTGGTACGGGGATCCCCTCAATCACCTCGCGAAAGCCGCCGATAACCGACCGCATGACCGCATCAGTGACCAATCTGCGCCTCGAGACCGCCCGGTTTGCCTTGCTCCGCGTCGAGGAATCGACCGATGAGCGCCGCGCCGAAGTCCGGGTGATGCTGGTGTGGGAGGGCAAGGAACACGTGGGCGTCGCCGCAGGCACCCCGGCCGACTCCGAGCGCCCATCGCTGGTGGCGGCGGCGACGCTCAACGCCCTGGCGTTCATCGACGATGAATACCGCCTCATCGACACCTCGACCTCCTGGGCCGGTGGTCTCGACGTCGCCATGGTCGTGGTCGAGGACCCCGAGGGCGACCGCCCGCTGATCGGGACCGCCGTGCTCGACGACGACAACCGCCAGGTGGCCTTTGCCAAGGCGGCGCTGGACGCCGTCAACCGTCGCATCGCGCCGTCTCTCTGAGCGCGAAAGACGACTACTCTCCGGGATCATGCGAACTCGACCCGTGATCGTGTCCATCGACGACGAGATCGACGGCGAGGATGCCCGGGTGACGGTCCGCCTCGATTGGGATCACCGCTCGTGGCACGGCCACGCCATCGGCTCATCCGAGGAGCGGGTTCGCCTCGCCGGTGAGGCCGCCCTCGACGCGGTCACCCACATCGTCGACGGCGCCATCGATCTCGAACTGCTCGCGGTGGCCACCACCGACCTCGGAGCCGCCAACGTCGCTCTCGCCCAGGTTCGCTACGGCGGCGAAGGCGTGCTGGTCGGGAGTGCCCTCCAGGGGGAAACCGACGGACGCCTCGCCGCGGTGCGGGCGGTCATGGACGCCATCAACCGCCGCCTGGAACTGATCCTCTAGCGCTTTCAGGCTTCCCCGGCGCTTTCGCCGATGAGCGCCCAGAGGAGGTCGCGGATGCTGACGATCCCGAGCAGCTCGCCCTCGGACATCACCGGCATGTGCCGGTAACCCACCTCGAGGAGCCAGCGTGCCGCCTCCTCGACGTCGATGTCCGGCGAGAAGATGTCGGGAGCTTCGGCCATCCAGTCGGCCACGATCTCCGCTTCCGGATCCACTCCGGCGGCGAGGGCACGGACCAGGTCGCGTTCGGTGATGATCCCGACGAGGGTGCGATCCGAGATGACTCCGAGGCTGCCGACCCCGTCCTGGACGAGCGCTTCCGCGGCGTCACCGAGCGTCGCCTCTTTGCCGATGACCATCGCCGATCCACCGACGAGCGCACCGAGTTTCATCGAGGCTGAGGCTAGCGCACCGAGCGCGGACGGTTCAGGGCCGGGCCGAACCCTCGGCGATCACACCAGGTCCTGCTCGCGGATTCCGAAGGAAGGGTGGCGCAAACGGCACAGGGCCAGCTTCTCCAGCTGGCGAATCCGCTCGCGGGTGAGGTTGAACTCGTCGCCGATTTCCTCGAGGGTGCGCGGTACCCCGTCGAGGAAGCCGTAGCGCAGCGCCAGGATCCGGCCCTCCCGGTCGGGAAGGCGGGAGATGGAACGGCGCAGGCTGTCGGCGATGTCGCCCTCCTCGGTGACCCGGACCGGATCGACCGCATCCTCGTCCTCGATGAAGTCGCCCAACTGGGCGCCGTCCTCGCCGACCGGCTGCTCGAGCGAGACGGTGTCGGCGACGCCGAGTGCCAGCTCCACCTTGTCGACGGTGACCCCGGCCTCCTCGGCGATCTCGGCCGGCTTGGGATCACGGCCCAGTTCGGCCTTCAGGCTGGCCTGGGCGGCGCGCACCGCGGCGAGGGTGTCGTGGAGATGAACCGGGATCCGCACCGTACGGGACTTGTCGGCGATGGCGCGGGTGATCGCCTGCCGAATCCACCACGTGGCGTAGGTCGAGAACTTGAACCCCTTGCGCCAGTCGAACTTCTCGACGGCGCGGATCAGCCCGAGGTTGCCCTCCTGGATGAGGTCGAGGAAGTCGATCCCCGAGGTATTGGCGTAGCGGCGAGCGTTGGCCACGACGAGGCGGAGGTTGGCGGTGAGGAAGTCGTCCTTGGCCTGCTGGCCGAGCCGCTTCGCACGCTTCAGCTCGACCTCCTGCGCCTTGCCCTTGTAGGCACGCTCCTCGAGGCGCGTGGCGGCTTCCTCGCCGGCCTCGATCTTCTGGGCGAACTCGACTTCGAGCTCGGCGGTGAGCAGTTCGTACTCGCCGATCGCGGTCAGGTACTGGCTGACGAGATCCGTGGTGAGCCGGCCGCGCTCATCGGTGAGCTTGTTGCGATCCCGCTCGCGCCGCGTCTTGGCAACTGCCATCGGTAGTGCGTGTCCTCTCAGGTGTTTGGGCAAGAAACTTGATCCGGCGTCGTCTATGTGGGCGACTTTGTGAAACGATTCACAAGACCCGGGTCTGGCCCACTATGTCACAGGCCGACGCCTTTGTGAACCCCCAAATCGGAAAACCGATTCCCCGTTTCTCGGCACCCGTGGTGACCACTCACCGCGACCCTTGATGACGACAAGTACTCAAGATGCGGTCCACGAGCTCGCCGATGGCGTCGTCGACGGCCGACGCTGGACCCTTCCCCCGGTCTCGGAGCCTCGTAGTCTCTCCCGGTGCCCGGACGAAATCGCCTCGGGGACGCCTCGAGCCCGTACCTGCTACAGCACGCCGCCAACCCGGTCCACTGGTTCGAGTGGGGACCGGAGGCCTTCGCCGAGGCGCGGGCGCGCGACGTGCCGGTGCTCCTCTCGGTTGGGTATGCCTCCTGCCACTGGTGCCACGTCATGGCCCACGAGTCGTTCGAGGACCCGGAGACCGCCGACGAGATGAACCGGGCCTTCGTCAGCGTCAAGGTCGATCGCGAGGAACGGCCCGACGTCGATCGGGTGTACATGGATGCGGTGCAGGCGATGTCCGGCAGGGGTGGATGGCCCATGACGGTGTTCCTCACCCCGGACGGGGAACCGTTCTTTGCCGGAACCTATTACCCCGAGTTCGACCGGCCCGGACACCCCTCGTTCCGCAGGGTGTTGGCAACGATCCACGACGCCTGGACGAACCGGCGCCCCGACCTCGAGGAACAGGCACGGTGGCTGACCGGGGTGGTGAGCCTTGAGATGCCGGGAAGCGGAGGTCTTCCCGACCAAGGCATTCTCTCTCGCGCCCACGACGCCATCCGGACGGAATTCGATCCCATCAACGGCGGATTCGGCGGCGCCCCCAAGTTCCCCCAGGCGCCCACCCTGGAGTTCCTCCTGAGGAGCCACGGCGAACCGTGGGCTCCCCAGGCCGGATCGATGGTGTCCACCACCCTCGGGGCGATGGCGTCGGGAGGCATCCGCGACCACGTCGGGGGTGGGTTTGCCCGGTACTCCGTCGACGCCCACTGGATGGTCCCCCACTTTGAAAAGATGCTCTCCGACAACGCCCAACTCGTCCGGCTCTATGCGCGGGCATCGCAGGTCACCGGCGATCGCCGTTTCGCCGCGGTGGCCCGGGAGACGGCTCGGTACCTGCTCACCGATCTACTCCTGCCCGAGGGTGGGTTCGCCTCCGGTGAGGACGCCGACTCGGATGGCGAGGAGGGTGTCTTCTACGTCTTCACCCACGCCGAGGTCACCGCCGCCGCCGGGGACGCCGCCGGTCCCGTCGCCGACGCACTCGGGGTCACGGAAGCGGGCAACTTCGAGGGCAGCAACGTGCTCCGCCGCGCCGATCCCGCTGCGGTCGCGGCGCGCTGGAAGGTGCGTCCGGAAGAAGTCGAGTCGGCGGTAGCCGCCACCCTCGACGCGCTCCGCCCGGTGCGCGCCCTGCGCACTCGCCCTGCCCGCGACGACAAGGTGATCGCGGCGTGGAACGGCCTCGCCGCCCGTGGTCTCGCAGAGGCGGCGCTCGCGCTCGGCGAGCCGGGTCTGTTGGACGCGGCCGCGGGTGCCACCCGGTTCGTGCTGACCGCGATGCGTCGCGACGACGGGCGACTTCACCGCTCGTGGCGTCGGGGACGACTCGGCCCAACCGGGTACTGCGACGACTACGCGGCGATGGCGCTCGCCTGCCTCGCCCTCTATCAGGCGACCGGCGACGAGCAGTGGTTCCATGAGGGCGCCACCCTCACCGACGCCATGGTCGACCTGTTCGCCGACCCTGATGGTGCCGGCTTCTTCGCCACCGGCGAGGACGCCGAACCGCTGATCGCCCGCCCCAAGAACCTGTTCGACCTGCCGACGCCATCAGACAACTCCCTGGCGGCCGAGGCCATGCTCCACATGGCGGCCTTCACCGGCGAGTCGGCGTGGTGGGACCGCATCGAAGGAGTCCTCCGCCTCGGGGCCCGGGTCATCGCCGAGCATCCCGGCGGCGCCGGCCATCTCCTGGCGGTGGCTCAGGTGATGCTCGCTCCCCCGCTCGAGGTCGCCGTGGTGGGCCCCGGGCGCGACCGGCTCGTCGCGGTGGTCCACGAGACCTACCGGCCCCGGGTGTTCCTCGCCCAAGGCGACGGCGACCACCCGTCGGAGGTTCCCCTGCTGGCGGATCGGACCGCGCTTGGTTCGGAGGCGGCGGCCTACGTGTGCCGGGGCTTCGTCTGCGACCGCCCGGTGAGCAAACCAGAAGACTTGCGCGCCGCGCTCGGATGACCCAGCCGAAGAGCCATGGTGCCGGCCACCGACGCAAACCAGCACTCGGGCGAAGCGTCTACATTTCCAGGCGTGACGACCCGCTGGTCCATGATCAAGCGTGCCGGGATCGTCGTTGCCATCGCCGGCCTCGCCGTCCTGGGATGGACCACGGCCCGGTTGTGGCTCGCCTGGGGAAACGTCGAGCGGGTCGCCTTCTCTCCCGACCATGCCCGCGAGGTGCTCGAATCGCCCGCCAACACCAATCTGGGATCTCCGGCTACGACCGCCCCCATCGAAGAAGTCGGGCCTTCCAAGGAAGGTAAGCCGGTGGCAGGAGGCGCCGATCCCGAGTCAGCCGAGTTCGCCGCGGCGGCCCATACCGCGCTCGACGAGGCGATGGACGTCTTCCTCGTCATCGGAAGCGACCAGCGAAGTTCCGAGGCAGCCAGTCGCCGAGCCGACGTCATCATGATGTTCATCATCCCCGCCGATGGATCCATCCCGGTGCTGGTCTCGATTCCCCGCGACCTCTACCTCCACAACCCGTGCACCGGCGGATTGACGCGGGTGAACGCCAACCTCAACGGTTGCGGCTCCCTCGCCACCGGACCGGAACTGGTGGCGGTCGCGGTCGAGGACTTCACCGGAGTTCCCGTCGACCACTTCATCGTCTTCACCTTCGACGGCTTCCGGCACATCGTCGACCGCGTGGGAGGTGTGGAGGTCTGCACTACGACCGCGGTGCGCGACCTCGGGGTGGACCCGATCCCCCTCGATCTCCCCGCCGGCTGCACGGTCGCCGGCGGCTACCAGGCGCTGGCGTGGGTGCGGTCCCGCCACACCCAGGGCCTGATCGGTGGGCAGTGGGTGCCGATCGCCACCACCGACCTGGTGCGCAATCAACGGCAGCAGGACCTGATCATCCAGGCCCTGCAACGATTGGCGGCGATGCGGGACATCTCTGACCTCACCGCCCTCGTCGAGGAGCTAGCCGACGAGTTCACGATCGATGAGAACTTGAGCCTGTCGGAGGTGGTGTCGACGGCCTGGAGCGTACGGTCCCTCGACGTGTCGGCGATCGCCCGACCCACCATCCCGGTGGCTTACTTCGTCGACGATCTCGGACGGTCGGTGCTCATCCCGCAGGCGACCTTCGAGAGCATCGTCGTCGCCGCCAACCCGGCGCTCGCCCAGTACTTCACCGCCACCGGCTGAACCCGTCGCACCCAACCTGCTCCTCACCGTAGGATGTCCACAGCCGAGGAGAACGGAAGGTGGACGAAGACACGACCCGCGGGCCTCAGGGAGGGGAACCGTTCCCTTCCTTCGACCCCGAGTTCCCACCGAGATCACGGTCTCCGCGGCCTCGCGGCTCCGGACCGCGGCGCCCTCCGAAGGAGCAGCCCAATCCGTGGCTCGTCGGTCTCGCCCTGGCCGTGGTGCTCGCCACGGTGAGCGTGATCGCCTTCGGCCTGCTCAACGGTGGTGACGACGGTGGGACCGCCGCCACCACGACCGCCACCACCGCTCCGGGTGGGACCACCGAGACCACCGCTCCGGGGGGCTCGACCTCGTCGACGACCACCGACGCCACCGCCCCGACCATCACGCTCCCCGGGGGAGGCACCGTGACCGGTCCGATCGAGGCCGTCGGATCCCCCATCCCGATCAGTGAGCTGCAGATGAGCTCGGACGACATCGGACCCCTCGACTTCGGCGCCGACGGCGACGAGGTTCTCGGCCGGCTGGTGTCGACCTTCGGCCAGCCCTCCGGCGACACCGGGTTCTTCGTCGGGGATGGCACCTTCGGGGAGTGCCCCGGCTGGGGTATCCGGGTGGTGCGCTGGGGCCCGCTCAACATCGTGCTGCACGGCGAGCCCGGCGACAGCTCCTTCGTCTCATACCGGCTCGATGTTCGCTACGGGGGGGCCGGGACGTTGCCCATGGACATCGCCACCCTCTCGGGGCTTCGGGTCTACGAGACGGTGGCGGAGCTGGAATCGACCTACTCCTCGTTCTTCGTCGACTTCGTGGTGGAGGAGGACGTCGGCCTCACCTTCCAGGTGAAGCTATCCCAGAACGAAGCGGTCCTGCTCTGGGGTCCGGTGGACTCGACGGCGCAGGACGCCCTCATCACCGGCATCTACTCGCCCGACGCCTGCGACACCACGGCGACGACGACACCGACGACGGTCCCCTGAGCGGGAAGCGCCGGGGACACCCCCGACCCCGGCCTACGCTCGACGCATGCATCTGCTCGCCCACCAGGGAGGCTGGGACGAACTGCTGTGGTTCGCCGCACCGATCGTCGCGGTGATGCTGTGGGTGCGATGGGCGGAACGCAAGGCGAGGAGTCGTTCCCTGTTCCGGCTCGAAGGCGACGTCGCCGACGCCGACGCCGGGGACGGCACCCCCTCTACACTCCCCCCTCACCACCGCGACCACTGAGGAGCCCGTGTTTCGCCGCACCTTCGCCGCAGCCGCCGCCGGATCCGTCGTCGGCGCCGTTGTGGGAATCCTGGCCCTGGCACTTGCAGCCGCCCGCACCCTGGACGCCGGTCTCGACGTCCCCACGCTCGACGACGGTGCCATCGGCGCAGTATTCGCCGTCGGTCAGGCCGGCATGTACCTGTTCGTCACGGTGGCCGGCACCGTCGGTGGGGCGATCCTGGGCATGATCGGTTACGCCGTCGGCACGCAGGCCGATCCCGCCGCCCGTCGGTACCGGATGGGCCCGATCGCGGCACTCGGGGCGTTCATCGGCGGACCGACGGCGTTTGCCGCCGCCCGCGCCTCCGTCGGCCTCGCCGGTGACATCGTCGCCAAGACCGTCGTGCTCTCCGTCTTTCGCGCCGCGATCGTCGCCGCCGTCGTGGGCGCGGTCACCGGTCTGCTCATCGGCGTCGCGGTCGAGCGCCTGTCGCGACCGGAGACGCTGGGACTCGGCGGCGCCGCCGCTCCTCGCTCGCTGGGCGAGTTCGTCAGGGAGGCCGCCGCCGCCGTCGGCCTCCCGGCGGCCGGCCTGGTGGTGGGAGCTGCACTGGTGTTCGTACTCAGCCGGGTGCTGCTCGAGGCCGACGAGACGACGGCACTGGTCGTCTTCGGCGGCGTTGCCGCCCTCGTACTGCTCGGGACCGCCCTCATCGCCGCCAACCCTCCACGGCGTCGCGGTCGCTGACTCCCGCTCTCAGGGGGCGTCGGCCACCACCAGGGCGATCAGCGCCCCGTTCTCCTCGACGTAGCCGACGCGCACCGGGCTTCCGGTCTGCAGATGCTCGTTGAGGTGCGACAACGGAGCGCCCCCGGCGAAGGCGTCGACGCCCTCGTCGGGAACGAAGCGAAGCCGCGACCCGTCGGCGGTGACGATCTCGAAAGCAGAGACCCCGGCGAGCCCCCCGTCGACGTCGACCACGACGCCGTCGATTCGCTCCTCCGGACCGGTACAGGCTGCGGCGGCGACGAGGAGCAAGACGAGGAACGACCGTCTCACGACCGGACGGCGAGCCGCTCCCGGGTGGCGGCGCGTTCCTCCTCACCCGCCCAGGTGAAGAAGATCACGGTCATCGCGGCCCACAGCACCATGCCGCCGCCGATCTTCATGATCAGCCCTGCCACCCGCTGGTCGTTGAGCACGTCGATACCCCACAGCCGGGGCAGGCCGACGTAGGCGTCGTAGACGGGTTCGGTGGCGAAGGTGAGGAACGACGCCGGAATCAGGGGCACCAGCGACTGGAGGAACAAATACCCCATCGCCGCGGGAGGCGACAGCCGGGGCAGGTCGGGGATCGGACCGAGCACCGGCCACCACACGAGGAATGCCCCGCCCACGACCACCGCGTGCGCACCGGCGTGGAAGAAGGCGTTGTCGAGCATGCCGGTGACGACGCCGGGGGCGTGCAGCCAGGCGAGGGCGGCATTGAACACGACCAGGGCAACGATCGGCCGGGTGAGGAGTCGCAACACCGGAAGAACGGGTCGGACCAGGTGCCGGAGCAGCCACCAAGGGGTGCCTTTGAGGAGTGCCGGCGGCACGACGAAAGCCAGCACGAGATGCTGGACCATGTGGACGCTGTACAGGCTCCGCTCGGCGATGTCGTGGAGCGGCCACATCTCGAACAGCAGGTAGAAGACGACGCCGGTGGTGAACCAGGCGATCTGGCGGCCGGTCACCGCCGGTTCGGCCGCGGGAGCCAGCCGGGGGGCGAGCCGGCGCAAACCGTAGACGTAGCCGCCGACGAGAGCGACGGCGATACCGAGCACTTCGGGATGGAGGTGGAACGGGAAGGCGTCGAGTCCCACGCTCACTGCGTCATCCGATCAGGATCCCGAAGGTGAAGAGGACGGCACCGAAGAGGATCGGTACGGCCACGATTCCGATGAGAAACAGACGGCGGTATATGGGAGCCTCGAAGCGGAGGTGCATGAACCACCCGACCACGATGGCGAACTTCGCCGCCGCCATCACCAGGAGCATCGGCGCCACTGCAGCATCGAGGAAGTCGAGGTAGGTGACCGTCACCTCGGCGGCGGTGATGACGCCCAGGATGAGCGCGATGAGCCAGTAATCCCGGGGCCGGGGGTAGGGGCGATGCTGGGCTGTGGTCACGGTCACACCCCGAGCAGATAGACGACGGTGAAGATGACGATCCAGACGATGTCGACGAAGTGCCAGTAGAGGCCGACCAACTCGACGTCCATGCCCGCGTCGGGGCGCCACCGGCCGGTGTACGACATCAACGCGGTGACCAGGAGCATGAGCACCCCCACCGCGACGTGGGTGCCGTGGAAGCTGGTGAGCACGAAGAACGACGAGCCGAACGGGCTCGTCGTGACGGTGAGGCCCTCCTCGACGAACCCGGTGAACTCGAACACCTGGCCGGCGAGGAAGGTCATCCCGAGGAGGGCGGTGGCGACCAGCCACACCCGCATCTGCCGCCAGTCCTTGCGCCCGGTGGAATGATGAGCGAGCACCATCGTCAACGACGACATGAGCAGGATGAACGACGAGATCGAGGTGAAGGGGATGTCGAAGATCTCGGCTGCGGTTGGTCCGTCGCCCGTTCGAGTCCGGTAGAGGAGGAAGGTCGAGATCAGGGTGCCGAAGAGCAGGCACTCCGAGCCGAGGAACACCCACATCGCCACCTTGCGAATGTGGGCCGGATCGTGGGCGTGCTCCTCGTGGACGGCGGCACTCATCCGTGGTCCTCTCTCGTGAGCGGCTCCATCGACCACCCGAACAGGCCCCACAGGGTGACCACCGCCCCGCCCCCGACCACGCTGAGGCCCCACGGGAGGTAGACGAGGCCGACCACCATCACAAAGATCCCGGCTGCGCTGAGCACCGGGTAGTACGACGGGGACGGGAGGTGGATCGTCTCGGGGTGGCCCGGATCCGCCTGCGCCGAGGCGGCGAGCGGAATCGCGTTACCGGAGGCGTCCTCGGTGTACTTGCGATGCCAGAAGTCGTCCTCGGAGTGCACCACCGGAACGACGTCGAAGTTGTGCTCCGGAGGCGGCGACGAGATCGACCACTCGAGCGTGCGCCCGTCCCACGGGTCGTTGCCCGCCACCTCACCACGCTTGGCGGTCCGGTACGCGTTCCAGAAGAACACGGCCACGGAGGCGGCGATGGTGAAGGAACCCACCGTTGCCACCAGGTTCCACAGGTCGAGGCCGAGCCCCTCGGCGTAACGGTAGGTGCGTCGCGGCATGCCGTTCAGACCGAGGATGTGCATCGGGGCGAAGGTGAGGTTCATCCCAATGAACATCAGCCAGAAGTGCAGCTTGCCGATCCGCTCGTTGAGCAGTTTCCCGGTGACCTTCGGCCACCAGTAGTACACGCCGGAGAAGAGACCGAACACGGCGCCCCCGAAGAGCACGTAGTGGAAGTGGGCGACGACGTAATAGGTGTCGTGCTGCTGGCTGTCCGCCGGGGCGATCGAGTGCGTCACCCCGGAGAGCCCCCCGATCACGAACAAGAAGATGAACCCGAGCGAGAACAGCATCGGGGTCTTGAGGCGGAGCGAACCACCCCAGATCGTGCCGAGCCAGTTGAAGATCTTCACCCCGGTGGGCACGGCGATGAACATGGTGGTCAGGGCGAACGCCGCCTCCGCCACCGGGCCCAGACCCGCGGTGAACATGTGATGCGCCCACACCCCGAACCCCATGAAGCCGATGGCAATGCCGGAGAAGATGACGAAGGGCCGCCCGAACAACGGCTTGCGGCTGAAGGTGGGCAGCACCTCCGAGACGATGCCCATCGCGGGGAGGACCAGGACGTAGACCTCGGGGTGGCCGAACAACCAGAACAAGTGCTGCCACAGGATCGGGTCGCCGCCCCCCGCCGCAGAGAAGAAGGCGGTGCCGAGGTTGCGGTCGAGGTACACCTGCAACAGCCCGATGGTGATGATCGGCAACGAGAACAGCAGCAGGAACGACACGACCGTGGCCATCCAGGCGAAGACCGGCATCCGCATCAGCGTCATCCCGGGAGCCCGCAGGGTGAGCACCGTCGTGATGAAGTTCACCGAGGAGAGCACCGAGGCGAGGCCGAGCACCAGCAGGCCGAGCGCCCAGTAGTCCATGCGTACCACCTCGGGCACCTGAGTGGAGAGCGGGGCGTAGCCGAACCATCCCCCGTCCGGGGCTCCGCCGACGAAGAACGACAGGGTGAGGAAAAGGCCCCCGAAGAGGAAGATCCAATAGGACAGGGCGTTGAGACGCGGGAACGCCACGTCGCGGGCGCCGATGAGGATCGGCAGGAAGTAGTTGGTCAATGCCGCCGCCGCCGGCATCACCACCAAGAACACCATCGTGGTGGCGTGCATCGTGAACATCTGGTTGTAGGCGTCGGCGCTGAGAATCTCCCCGTTCGGCGTTGCCAACTGCAGCCGGATCAGCAGCGCCTCGACCCCGCCGACGACGAAGAACGCCAGGGCGGTCACCCCGTACAGCTTGCCGATCTTCTTATGGTCGGTGGTGGTCAGCCAGTGCCACAGGCCCCGGTTTCCGGTCATTCCAGGGTCCTCAGGAAGGCGACGAGCTCTGAGATCTGCTGCTCGGTGAGGCCGAGGTCGGGCATGCCGAGGATCCGCCCCGCGGCGAGGTCGTTGCGCTCCGGCCACATCGGTACCAGCGACGACGGATTGCGCAGCCATTGCCGCAGGTGGTCGTCGGTGTTGTCGAGGGTCGCCCCGGCGAATGAAGTGCGGGAGGCGAAATGGGTGAGGTTGGGAGCCAACTGGGAGGTGGCCGAGGTCCCGGAGATGGCGTGGCACGACGTGCACTGGGTCTGGAAGGTCTCCCAACCGGCGGCCGCCGCACCCTCGGTCGGCAACGCGGCCGGCTCCGTCTGGGCAAGAGCCCACGCCGCGAACTCGGCCTCGGTCTGGGCGAACACCCGCTGGCGCATGTCGGCGTGGGCGAGGCCGCAGAACTCCGCGCACTGCCCGATGTAGGTGCCGGGCTCATCCGCCTCCATGAGGATGTTGGTGAGCCGGCCCGGGACCGCATCCCGTTTTCCACTGAGGCGGGGCACCCAGAAGGAGTGGATCACGTCCGCAGAGGTCAGGGTCAGGTAGACGGGGCGGCCCGTCGGGATGTGCATCTCGTTGGCGGTGGTGAACCCGTATTCGGGGTAGCGGAACTCCCACCACCATTGGTGGCCGATCACCTCGATCTCGAGAGCGTTGTCTTCGGGATCCGGCGCCGCCCGAATCTCGAACAGCGTGGATATCGTCGGCACCGCCACGGCGGCGAGGATCACCGCCGGGATGATCGTCCACGCGATCTCGAGCCGGGTGTTGCCGTGCAACTGGCGTACGGTCCGCGACCTGCCCTTCCGTTCCCGGAAACGGAACACGACGAACACCAGGGCGACGGTGACCAGCACGAAGATGACGGTGGCGATCCACAACACCATCCAGAACAGTGAGTCCACCTTGGCCGCGGTCGGTCCTGCGGGGTTGAGCGAATTCTGGGGAACGTCGCCGCCGACCACCCGGGCGAGGTTGGTCGGATCGTCGCCGGCGCAGGCGGCGAGTGCGAGCGCGGCGAGGACGATCATGACGACCGACCGGCGACGCGACGCACCGTTCATCTGGCGCTCGACCACGAAAAGCTCCTGATCCTCCGGACTGGCGGCGAGGATGCTAACCACGCCGGCATGCCCCGACGCAATCATGCGCCGAGGGCGGCGGCGATCTCCGCGGGGCCGACGACTCCCTCGAACCGGGCGACCACGATCCCTCCTGCATCGACGACGAACACCCACGGCTCGGTGGGCAGACCCCACTCGTCCACGGCCGGAACCGTGGTGAGGTTCTCGGGATCGTCGAGGTTGGTGAAGACCTCGACGTGGAGGAAGTTCACGTCGGGGTAGGAAGGCTTGATCTCTAGGATGCGGTCGAGGGTGGGGCCGCAGATGGCAGTCTGGCAGAACTTGGGGGTGGCGAACACGATCACCGACGGGCGACCCGAGGTGACCGCGTCGGCGATGCTCATCTGATAGAGCGACGGGTCGGGATCGGTGGCGCTCGTGATCTCCTCCAGCGGCGCATCCGCAACCGTGACACTGTCGGAACGGGGTGCCGGCTCGCCGACGGCAACCGTGCGGGGGAACTCCTGCACCTGAATCGGGAACTCGGCCAGCGCCGTCCCTCCGTCCGGCTGCACCGATACCACCCAGATGCCGGGCACGTCGAACTCCGGGGACACCTTGTACAGACCGCTCACGTCCGGGATCGCCCAGATGAAGTCCGCCGGGAGCACCTGCCGCTGCAAGTCTCGGCCCTCCAACCACACGGTGATCGTCACCGCGATCTCCGGGCTGGAGAGCCGCGTCCCATTCGGATTCGAAACCGCAACCAGGAGCCGCTCCCGTCCGATCGCCAGATCGCTCGAGGCGACAAACGCAAAGGCATCGGCCGGAAAGGATCCCGGGTCGACAGGTGCGGTGGTGGTGGTGACGGCATCGTCGTCCCCACACGCCACCACAGTCGCGGCAACGACCAGCGCGAGGATGAAAAATCGACGCATTGGGGGGAGAGTAGGCACCAGGCATCAGATGCCGGATGCGGAGTGCAGATCTGGTGCCTGGAGCCTGGTGCCTGGAGCCTTCTACACCACCCGGTTGCGCCACTCGCCGCCGCCGTGAAACGCGGCGAGGTTCCAGGCGAACAGTGCGGCGAGACGCTCCCCGTACCGCGGCGACGCCCCGGCCATGTGCGGGGTGATGAGGACGCCGGGGAGGTCCCACAGCGGTGAGTCGGCGGGCAGCGGCTCGGTGGCGAACACGTCGAGTGCGGCCCCGGCGAGCACACCGTCACGCATTGCCGCCACCAGCGCCGGCTCATCGATCACCGCCCCGCGGCCCACGTTGACGATCCACCCGCCGCGCAGCGCCTCGAGTTCCTCGCTCCCCACCAGGTTGCGAGTGTCATCCCCGCCCGGCAGCGTGATCACGACGGCATCGGCGCGCCGGAACACCTCGATCGTTTCCCCGGGAGCGAACACCTCCGCGGCGACTCCCCTGTAGTCGGCGGGATGGGCCTTCGTGCCGATCACCCGCATGCCGAACGCCGCGGCCCGGCGAGCCACCCCTTCGCCGATCGTGCCGAGTCCCAACACTCCCAGCGTCATCCCGTGGAGTTCGACCACCGGCGTCCACTTCCAGGTCCGGGTCTGTTGCTGCACCGCGGCGGTATCGATGCCGCGCGTCATGGCAAGGAGCAGGCCGATCGCGTGTTCGGATACCTGTACCTCGTGGATGCCGCGCGCCGAGGTGAGCGCCGTACCGTTGGCGGCGAGCGCGGCCAGGGGGAACTGATCGGTGCCGGCGGAGACCGATTGGATCCAGCGCAGACCGGGAGCCATCCAGGTGTCCGACCAGTGGAAGGTGACCAGGATCGGGGCCTCGCCCAGAGCCGCCGGCACTTCCGCGATGTCGCGCACGATCACGGCCTCGATCCCATCGACCGCGGCGATGGCCTCGGCGATACCGGTGCCTCCGAGTGGGCCCACGACGACGCGAACCGGATGGGTCACAGACCGGCGACCCTAGCCGGGAATGGCGTCCGGCCCGCCGAACAGGTCGAGCAGGTCTCCGAGACCGTGGCCGAGTTGATCGAGCGCCCAGGCGAGGGCGAGACCGAGTGCGGCGAGGGCGATGATGACCCGGACCATCCGGGCCGCGGCGCTCAGGTGTGGGTGTGATTCGCGGGGAAACCCCGCCACCGGCGAGTACACGTGGCGGTCCGCCTCGAGGGACATGGTGGGAGCCGGAAACACCGACGCGACGGGGCGCGGGCGCACCGGAGGTCGGGTCGCGGTCGGTTTGGGGACACGCAGGCTCCTGGTGACCGACACGTCCACCGGATGGGACCTATCGGTGATCACAACGAACGGATCGGGCGGTGCGAGATCGATCATGATGTCGACGGCGTCTCCGGCCGTGGGCTCGTCGACGGCGGGTTCGGCATCGGCGATCCAGGAGAGCATCATCGCCTGATCCAATCCGAGCACCCGGGCCATCGCCCGGATCCGCGTCGGCGGCGGGATCGCATCGCCCCGTTCCCATCGCCCGATGTCGGAGGGACGGACCCCGATCTCCTCGGCGAGGCGGGCCGTGCTCACCCCGAGCGCGAGGCGGCGCCGGTGCAGCGACACACCGACGGTCGCCCCGACGACTGCACGATCCACTCCCATGGACACGCCGCCATCTTATTCCCGTGAAACACTCTCTGTGGCGAGAGTGACCGCGAGTGGTGACCGCCGCCGACGCGGGTAGCCTGGGGCACGGAGGCGTCCGAGCGCCCGGTGGGCTCCCCGGTCTTCAAAACCGGTGGTGGATCGCACTGCGATCCGCGGGGTTCGACTCCTCGCGCCTCCGCGTGACCAGATGCCAGGGCCAGACATCCGGCATCCGGCATCCGGCATCTGGAATCTGGCATCTGGAATCTGGCATCCGGCATCTGTCCTGCTTTCATCACTCACATGACCGATCGCCACGTCGGACGGGTCCGGCGACGCCTGACCGCTTCGGTGACCGACGTCACCGTTGCCCGGCAACGCGCCCTGCTGGTCTCGCTGCTCACGGCGCATCGGGACTCCGAAGAGGTGGAGGCCTCTCTCGACGAGATGGAGCGACTCGTCGACACCGCCGGTTCCGACGCGGTGGAGCGAGCGGTGCAGCGCCGCACCACCCCCGACCCGGCCACCTACATCGGCAAGGGCAAGGCGGCCGAGCTGGCGGGGATCGGAAGGGCACTCGACATCGATCTCGTCGTCGTCGACGGCGAGTTGAGCCCGGTGCAGCAGCGCAATCTCCAGAAGATCCTCCAGGTGGACGTCGTCGACCGGGTGGCGCTCATCCTCGACATCTTCGCCCTCCACGCCACCAGTCGGGCGGGTAGGGCCCAGGTGGAGCTGGCGATGAACCGCTACCGGCTCCCCCGGCTGCGCGGGAAGGGCATCGAGATGAGCCGGCTCGGCGGTGGCATCGGCACCCGCGGACCCGGCGAGACCAAACTCGAGTCCGACCGACGCCGCGTGCTGAGCCGCATCTCCCAACTCGAGCGGGAGCTCAAGGATCTGGCGACGGTGCGGGCGACCCAGCGCAAGGCCCGTCGCCGTGCAGAGATCCCCTCCGCGGCGATCGTCGGTTACACCAACTCCGGCAAGTCGAGCCTGCTCAACGCGCTCACCGGTGCCGGGGTGCTCGTGGAGGACCGGCTGTTCTCGACGCTCGACGCCACGGTGCGGCGGCTGCGGTTGTCACCCGGAAAGGAGGCGCTGCTCTCCGACACGGTCGGGTTCGTGCGCGATCTGCCTCACGATCTGGTCGAGGCGTTCCGCTCCACCCTTGAAGAAGCCGTCGACACCGACCTGCTGCTCCACGTCGTCGATGCGTCGGCGGCCGACCCGGAACAGCAGATCGGGTCGGTGCGGGAGACGCTCGAGGAGATCGGGGCCCACGAACTGCCCGAGCTGCTCGTACTCAACAAGATCGACGTCGCGGATCCCGTCGCCCTGCAGCGGCTCCGCGCGCTCCACCCGGGAGCGGTGTCCGTATCGGCGCAGACCGGCGCCGGACTCGACGACCTCCTCGAACGGGTGGAGTCGATGCTCACCCTCCCCAGCGTGGATTTCGACATCCTGGTGCCGTTCGAGCGCGGCGACGTAGTGTCGCTGGTGCACCGGGTCGGCGAGGTCGTCTCCGAGTCGCACGAGCTCGGCGGGACTCGGATCAAGGGAAGGATGCCGCAGAAGCACGCTGCGGTGGTGACGGGGTTTGGGGCGGGGTAAGACTCAGCCCCCAGCGTGGGCGACGAAGGTGAATTCCACGAACTCTTCCTCCGCCGCATCCATCACGACATTCTCACCCCGAGATGGCCGGTCACACGACAGACGCGATCGGCACATCCGGTTCTGTCACACCCGGGTCGTACCTTGTCCGCATGGAGACGATGCGAACCGACGGTGCGCTCGGTGTCCGAGAGCATCCGGTTGACCGCTACCTGCGCCTGTGTCGGGAGATCACGATGCTGCAGGCGCAGGCGGCCCGTGAGCTCGCCCGGATCGACCGTGACGGCCTCTTTGCGGACGCCGGCTACCTCACCGCCACCTCCTTGGTGCGAGATCGGGCCGGAGTTTCGGCTGCCGAAGCGCAGCGTCGCGTCGCCGAGGCGCGTGGCCTGGTGGAGCATCCGCGTGTCGCCGACGCGTTCGCCTCTGCCGAGATCGATCGATCCCGGGTGGCGATGCTGCTTGCCGCCGCCAGCGTTTCACCGGAGTTGTTCCATCGCGACGAGCAGGTGCTGGTCGACACGGTTGGCGGTCTGTCGATGGGTGATGCGTTTCGTGCATTGCAGTACTGGAAGCAGGCGGCCGATGCGGAGGCTGCCGCCGTGGATGCGGAGCACCTCCACGGTCGGCGTCGCCTCCACGTCTCACGCACGCTGGGTGGGATGGTACGGATGGACGCTGAGTTGGATCCGGAGGGTGGCGAGATCGTGATCACCGCGCTGCGATCGCTGGTCGAACCCGCCAACCTCGATCCGTCCGACACCCGCTCCCACGCCCAGCGCCGCGCCGACGCGCTCGTAGACCTGTGTGCCGACCATCTGACCAACGGCAACACACCCATTGCGGGTGGTTTTCGTCCCCAGGTCACCCTCACCGTCGGCACCCAGGTGCTCCAGGGCGATCCGGGTTCACCCTCGACTCTCGGAGAGGCGATCGTCACCCCCGAGACCGCACGGCGTGTGGCGTGTGACGCCCAGGTCACCCGGGTCGCCACCCACTCCGACGCGGTGTTGGATGTCGGACGAGCCACCCGGACGATCCCCGCAGCGATTCGCCGGGCGCTGATCGCTCGGGACGGCGGCTGCACCCATCCCGGGTGCAACCGCCCTCACCGATGGTGCGATGCCCACCACATCGTCCATTGGGCCGACGGCGGACCCACCAGTCTCCGCAACCTCCGACTCCTCTGCCGCCGGCATCACCGCATGGCTCACGAAGGGTTGCCCTCCCGGCGGGAATGAAGACGCGGCTAGCCCGGCAACGCCCGATCGACCACCTGCCCCGCAGACACTCCACCGGGAAGACTCCCGAACGCCAGGCCCGGGTCTGCGATCCGCGTGGCTACGAACAGATCCGCCACCGCCGCCGGCGAGTACCGCAGCAGCAGTGACGCCTGGAGCAACACCGCGGCGCGCTCGACGAGACGCCGCGCCCCGGCGTCGTCGGCGTCGGAAAGCGTGTCGCGCCACCGGACGAGTGCCGCATCGAACCGGGGATCGGCCCCAGCGACGGTCTCGAGTTCGCCGAGGAACGCGACGACCGCCTCCGGATTGCGGGCGACGACGCGCAGCACGTCGAGCGAGATGACGTTGCCCGATCCCTCCCAGATCGAGTTGAGCGGGCTCTGTCGGAACAGGCGAGGCATTCCCGAATCCTCGACGTAGCCCGAACCGCCCAGGCATTCCAGCGCCTCGGCGGCGTGCCCCGGACTGCGCTTGGTGAGCCAGTACTTGACGATGGGCGTGGCCAGTCGTGCGAAGTCGAACTCACCCCGGTCGTACGCCCCGGCGAGACGCATCGCGGCGAGGGTGGCGGCCTCCGACTCGACGGCGAGATCGGCGAGCACACTGCGCATCAGCGGCTGCTCTACCAGGGTCTTCCCGAAAGCCTGGCGATGTCGGGAGTGGTGAACGGCCTCGACGAGTCCGTGACGCATCTGCGCGGCGGCACCGAGGGCACAATCGAGCCGGGTGCGGTTGACCATCTCGATGATCGTGGAGACCCCTCTCCCCTCATCCCCGAGGCGATAGGCAAGGGCTTCGTCGAGTTCGATCTCGGAGGAGGCGTTGGACCGGTCCCCCATCTTGTCCTTGAGGCGCATGATCAGGATGGCGTTGCGGGTGCCGTCGGGTCGGTAACGCGGCATCAGAAAACAGGTGAGTCCCTCCGGTGCCTGACCGAGCACGAGGAAGACATCGGACATCGGCGCCGAGCAGAACCATTTGTGGCCGACCAGCGAGTACTCGTTCCCGCCGAGAGGGCGGGCCAGCGTCGAGTTGGTTCTGACGTCCGATCCCCCCTGCTTCTCGGTCATCGCCATGCCGGCGGTGAGGCCGCGCTTCTCACTCGCGGGGAGGTCGCGCTCGTCGTAGTCGCGGGAGGTGAGCCGGGGCTCCCAAAGTGCCGCCACCTCCGGTGTGGCCCGGAGCGCCGGCATGACCGCGTACGACATCGAGAGCGGGCACATGTGGCCGTAGTCGACCGGGCTCCACACGATCGTCTTGGCGCAGCGCAGGACGTGGGCCCCGGGGCGACCGTCGGCCCAGGCGGCGCCGTGGAGACCACGGGAGATGGCCGCCGTCATCAGGTGGTGGTAGGCCGGGTGGTACTCCACCCGATCGATTCGGTTGCCATAGCGATCGTGGGTGTGCAGGACGGGCCGATTCGCCTCGGCGACCCGTCCCCAATCTCGTGCAGTCTCGGACCACACGAACCCACCCGCCTCGACCAGTTCGGCCACTCCCCAGCCGGCACCCTCCCGGACGACTGCGTCGGCCAGTGCCCGATCGGCGAGATATCCGTTCAGTCCGTGGATCGGGGGCGGCTGATTGATGACTTCGTGAGTCGACCGCACGTCGCACTCCCTACTGCTTGCCGGCTCGCTCCAGGATCGGGTCGAAGTAGCGGGCCAGTTCGGCCTTGAGCTGATCGACCGACTCGATCACGTACAGATCCTGATGCTGTTCGTACAGCACCTTGTCGTGCCCGATCACGTTCTCGATGCTGAAGTCGTGGTAGTTCATCCGGCCTTCGGCGGCGTTGATGAACTCTTCACCACCGGACATGAGACCGGTGCCGAACACCTTCATCCTCCCATCCTCCCGGATCATCCCGAACTCGGTCGAGTACCAGGCGAGGCGCTTGATGTTCTCCTTCTCCGCATCCGAGGCGGCGGCGAGGTAGGTCGGGGCGAACATCTCCTGGAGCTCGGCGTAACGGCGCAGCATGAAGAACGGGAGGTGGCCGAAGATGTCGTGGAACATGTCCGGCTCCGGAGTCCAGTCGAGTTCCTCCCACGAGCGCATGTAGTTCGTGATCAGGAACTCCTGCCGGTCGAAGTAGCGGTACCACTCGTCGGAGTCGGTGTAGCGAACGTCGGTGCGGACGATGGTCCAGCCGCTCGCCGGGGTGATCTTCTCGTTCAACTGGTCGAGACTGGGGATGCCCTCCGCTGGGAGTTGGAGCAGCGCGAACCCCTCGAGGTACAGGGCGGAGGCGTGCTCTTGCACCCGGGGAACCTGGCGGCGATACAACTCGGCCCAGGTCTTGTGCTGCTCGGGCGAAAACTCGATGTCCTCCATGCGCATCCTCCATCGCTGGCCGACCCCGGAAATGTAACCGCCAAGCCCCGATTAGTTCCTCTCGGGGTGCTGACCGCCGAACGGCTTGCGCAACTCGTAGCTGGTAGCGGTCACCCGGTAGCCGAGGCTCTCATAGAGCGGGAATGCCCCGTTGGGATTGGTGGTGTGCACCCCGAGGGCGACGTGCTCCATGCCCATCTCCCTGAACATACGCATGCTCTCGGTGATCAGGGCCTTGGCGACGCCGCGGTTGCGCCACTCCCGCTGTACGGAGATGCTCTCGGTCCAGCCCCAATTGCGGCCGAAGGTGGCGTTTTCCACCGGGTTGACGTAGTTGAGCACCTGCCCGGCGATGACAGCCCCGGCGAAGGCGACTTTCCAGAGCGCCGGATCGGCGTTCTCGTGCTTCGTCCACCGCTCGTAGTCGGTCTCGGTCTGCAGGGCGTATCCGTGGTGGTCGCGGAAGGCCCGGTCGTCCGCCTCCCAGATGGCGCGCCCCTCGGCCCGGGTCACCGGCCGGATCTCGAGGCCGTCGGGAAGCGGGCGGTCGGGGATCGGATCCGACAGCGGCCGGGTCATCTCGGCGTATTGCTGGGTCCGCTGGTAGCCGGCGACGGCAAGGATCCGCTCGCGCTCCTCCTCTCCCTCGTCGACATAGGCCGTGAGGAACTGCCTTCCGGCGTGAGGGTGTTCTGCGGCGATCTCGGCGAGGCGCTCTTCTGCCCAGCCGAGCATCCGCTCCGCAACCCCGGACCCACGGGCCTCGGGGAGCAACCAGAACACCGCCACCAGCACCCGATCCGAGGTGGCCTCCTCCACCCACCAGGTGACCCGGGCGTACCCGACGATGCCCCGATCGATCTCGGCGATCAGCAGGTCACGATCGAGATCACAGTTGGTCAGGTGGCGGTACTGGTTGGTGAACTCCTCGAGCGTGTCGATACCGGACACGCCGTCCGCCATGCGGGCGCCGTTGTACGCGGCCACCAGGCCGGGAAAGTCGATCTCACCGCGGTACTCGCGGAATCGAACGCCGGCAACGGGATCGGGAAGACGGAACACGGCCCTCAGCGTATCGCCGCCAGTGCCGCCAGCACCCCGGGGTGCATGGCGCCGTTGCTGACGACGAGACCGCGATTGTGTTCCAGGACGTCGCCCGTGGTGAAGTCGAGCGGAAGGCCGTCGAGGTCGGAGATCGTGCCTCCGGCCCCGGCCACGATGGCGGCGCCGGCGGCGTGATCCCACACATGCTCGCGCCAGTCCCGCCGATTGCGGGGCCGGATGTAGACGTCGGCCATTCCGGCGGCGACGGCGGCGTACTTCGCCTGGCTGTCGATGCGGACCCAGCCTCCGCCGATGCCCACCTGCTCGGCGATGCGCTGCAGCAACCCGGGGTCGCCGTGGGCCGACTCGACACTGCCGAGCATGCGGGCCCGCGCCGGGTCGGAGACCGCCGACACGGAGATCGGGCGCACCTTGCCGCCACCGAGCGACTCGACGAACGCCCCGATACCGGGACCACCCCACACCAGCACGCCCTGCATCCCCGACAACTCGAGACGCGGGCAGCCCAGCACCCCCACCACAGGGATACCGTCCACGATGAGGCCCGCGGCCACCGCAAACTGCTCCCCGCGCAGGAAGCCCTTCGTCCCGTCGATGGGATCGATTGCCCAGACTCGATCGCCGAGGCCGCCCCGATGGTCGATCCACCCGAGCACCGCGGCGCTTTCCACCGGCTCGGCAACGGCAGCAGCCACGGCGGCGGCGACACCGGCAACCGCTGCCTCACCGGCGGCGACCAGATCGGCGGAACCTTCCTCGGCACGGACGCCGTCGCCGGGAAACTCGGCGCCGATCGCACGCAGCAACACCGCCTGCGACCCGAAGTCGGCGACCGTCGCCGGCTCGCGTTCCCGCTTCTCGATACGGTCGAGTCCGGCGGCTGCCACAGCCAGGCATAGCCGCGAGGCGGTGCGCACCGCGCTGCGGGCGAGATCGATCTCGGCCGAGAAACGAGCACTCATGCCATGACGATGTTCGCAGGAACCTGGACGGGCGGCGCTGCGACGACCCCCGTCACCGGGGGTTCCGCCGCGGGTAGGTTGCGACCCATGCGCTACCTGGATGCCGCCACCACACGTGCCTGCCTCGGCATGAGCGATGCGATCACGGCGATGGAGCGCGCCTTCGGGGACGACCGCGAAGTCCCGGTACGCAGCCTGCTCGGACCGTCGCTCTTCATGCCGGGAAGGGTCGGAGCCGACACCGGAGTGAAAGTGGTGTCGACGGTCCCGGGAAAGCCGTTCGGGATCGTGGCGGTGTTCGACGGCAACGGCGCCTGCCGCGGGCTCGTCGACGGCCCCACCCTCACCGCGATCCGCACCGCCGCCGGAGCGGGGTTGGCGACCCGGCTCCTCGCCCGTCCCGATTCCCGCACCCTGGCGATGCTCGGCGCCGGGGCGATGGCCTACGACCAGGTGGTGGCGGTGAAGGAAGTCCGGCCGATCCTCGACGTCCTCGTGTGGAGCCGCGACCCGGAGCATGCCGCCCTCCTTGCCGACCGCGTCGGAGGTCAGGTGGCGGCGGATCCGTCAGAGGCGGTCGCCGCCGCGGACGTGGTGTCGACGGCCACCCCGGCGCGACGGCCCCTCTTCGCTCCGGGGGCGGTGCGTCCCGGCACCCACATCAACGCGGTGGGCGCCTTCACCCCCGAGATGTGCGAGATCGCGCCCGAAGTGGTGCGCCTCGCCCGGGTGTTCGTGGACGACGTCGTCGCCGCCGCCGCCGAAGCCGGAGACCTGCTGCAGGCCGATCGCACCCCCGACGGCACGGTGGGGGACCTCATGGCGGGACGGGTGGCCGGACGAACCGGCGTCGACCAGATCACCTTTTTCAAGTCGGTGGGTATCGCCTCTCAGGACGTCGCCGCCGGCGTGGCTGCGCTGGTCGAGGCGGAGCGCCTGGGCCGCGGGGTCGTGATCCATTGACGCCGGCGTAACCTGTTCTCCATGCCCTCCCTCTTCACCCGGATCATCAACGGCGAGATCCCATCACACCGCGTTTACGAGGACGAGCTCACCTACGCCTTCCTCGACATCAACCCGCGCAGCGTTGGACACACGCTCGTGGTTCCCAAGCGGCAGGTCGACTACCTCTTCGACCTCCCCGAGGAGGACTACGCAGCCCTGTGGGCGACCTGTGCCGTGGTGGCCACAGCGCTGAAGGCGGCCACCGGCTGTCGGCGCGTGGTCGTGCTCGCCGTCGGATACGAGATCCCCCACGCTCACGTGCACCTCATCCCGACCGACGCCCTCGGCGACGTGCCCTTTCCGCCCGTGGACGCCGCCGCCGCCGGACACCTCGCCGAGACGGCCGAACGGGTCCGCTCCGCCATCGGGTGAGGCCCGGACGCGCCGCCACTACATTGCCCCTGCACAAGGAGACAACATGGCCGGTGACGCCAAGAAGAGCGAGCCCGCCGCCGCTGTGACCGATCCGTTCGCGGCGAAGGGGGGGATCGAGAACTTTGCCCGGACGATCCTCGAGGCCAACCAGCGCGACTTCCTGAGGGCAGCCCGCGGTCAGCGCTTCGCCTTCGCCACCATGAAATGGCTCTTTCTCGTCGTGTTCCTCATCGCCCTCGGAGCGATGATCTCCGCCATCCGCATCGCCTCGAACCCGCCCGAGACCGGGTACGACTGGGCCCATGCCGGGGTAGTGGCCGCGGTGGCGGCGATGGCGATCATCCTCTTCGCGCTGCTCCTCTACATGCGCCCGATGGCAACCCTGGAGCGCAACAGTGTCGTGCAGTCGTTCCTGACGGTGGTCGTGAACTCGTACTGGACGCGGCTCCTCTACCTGAAGGGGGCGGCCGACGTCGACGTCCATCTCGAGGATGCCACCGCCTACACCGTCGAACACCTCGGGGCGCTGCTCGACCGCCAGATCCTCGGTGCCTCGAAGTTCATGGACCTGGTCCGTCGCTCCCAGGACGAGGCCGGCCACGATCCGGGCGCCTACTCGTCACCACTCTGAGCACCAGGCACCAGGCGCCGGCCAGAGCCGCTCCGGCCGGAATCTGGCGGTGCTCCTGATACCTTGCGGTGATGGTCGATGCCCCGCCCACCTACCGTGCGGTCCGGAGCCGCCGCGTGTTGGTCGGCAACCTGATGCGCCCGAAGGCGGTCGTCTTCTCCGGGGGCCGCATCGCCGGTGTGGTCGATCACGGAGACGCTCCGCCGGGAACGACCGACTTCGGCGACCTCGTGGTGATGCCGGCGCTGGTCGACACCCACGTCCACGTCAACGACCCGGGACGATCTCATTGGGAGGGGTTCGCCACAGCCACCGCGGCGGCGCGCGCCGGAGGGGTGGCGGCGATCGTGGACATGCCGCTCAACTCGATCCCGCCCACGACCACGGTGACCGCGCTGGAAGCCAAGCGCCGCGCCGCCCGGTCGGCCGGCCTCTTCGCCGACGTCGGATTCTGGGGAGGGATCGTCCCCGGCAACCTCGCCGAGGTCGCCGGCCTCGCCGCTGCCGGAGTTCGGGGGTTCAAGTGCTTCCTCGTCCCATCGGGAGTCGACGAGTTCGGCTGTATCGGCCTCGACGATCTCGATGCCGCCCTCGGCGCTGCGGCTGCGGTGGGGCTCCCCCTCCTCGTGCACGCCGAGTCACCGTCGGTGATCGCCGCCGCGCCCGCCCCCGGGGCCGGCTACTCCTCCTATCTGGCGAGCCGCCCGCCCGAGGCCGAGGTCGAAGCGATCGCCGCGGTGATCGCGGCGGCCCGACGCACCGGTGGCCGGGCCCACATCCTCCATCTCTCCGCGGCCGACGCCGTGCCGCTCATCGCCGCAGCCAGGACGGACGGGGCCCGGATCAGCGCCGAGACCTGCCCGCACTACCTGACCATCTCCGCCGAGCAGATCGGGGACGACGATCTCGCCTATAAATGCGCTCCCCCGATCCGCGACGCCGCCAACCGGGAGCGCCTGTGGGAAGGCCTCGCCGCCGGCACCATCGACATGGTGGTCAGCGACCACTCCCCCTGCCCCGGCGATCTGAAGCAGGGCGGGTTTCACGAGGCGTGGGGCGGGATCGCATCGCTCGAGTTGCGACTGCCCGTGGTGTGGACCGAGGCGGCGCTCCGCGGCTTCGGCATCGCCGACATGGCCCAGTGGCTGTGCACGGCCCCGGCGGGTCTCGCCGGCCTGGAGACCGGACTGATCGAGCCGGGATTGCGCGCCGATCTCGTGGTGTGGGATCCCGATGCCGACTTCGTCGTCGACCCGGAAGCGTTGGCGCAGCGCCATCCGATCACCCCGTACGCCGGGCGCTCCTTGCGCGGACGGGTCGCGGCGACCATCGTTCGCGGCGGCAGCACCCCCACCCTGTTCCCGGAGACGCCATGACCACCTCGAGCGACGATCTGCTGGTCGATCTCGCCGCCGACCGCGTCGGGGGAAGCGTCCTCGCCGCCAACGACGAGTTCTTCGCCGAGAAGGAGAACCTGATCGCGGACGCAGACCCGGTGTGGGACCCCGATCGCTTCACCGACCACGGCAAGTGGATGGACGGCTGGGAGACCCGCCGCCGCCGGGAAGCGGGCTACGACTGGGTGATCCTCCGCCTCGGAATCCCCGGGATCATCCGCCGGATCGTGGTCGACACCGCCTTCTTCACCGGCAATTACCCGGAGTCGTGCGCGCTGGAGGCGAGCGATCTCGTCGGCGACCCCGACCCGACCGGGATCGACCCGGCGCGGTGGGCCGAGGTGGTGCCCCGTACCCCGCTCCAGGGCGACACCCGCGTGGACGTCCCGCTCCCCCGGCCGGCGGCAGCCACCCACGTGCGATTCGTCATCCATCCCGATGGCGGGGTGGCCCGACTCCGGGTGATGGGCGATCCGATCCCCCCCGCGGGGCTGCTCGACGGTTCGCCGGTGGATCTGGCGGCACTCGCCAACGGAGCCCGCGCCGTCGACTGCTCCAACCACCACTACTCGTCGCCAAATCGGATGCTGGTGAGCGGCCCCGCCCGGGGGATGTGGGACGGATGGGAGACCCGGCGTCGGCGCGGTCCGGGCAACGACTGGGCGGTCGTCCGCCTCGCCGGCCGCGGGGTCGTCGAACGACTCGAGGTCGACACCACGCACTTCAAGGGGAACGCCCCGGCATCGGGTGCCGTGTTCGCGGTGGACGCTCCCGGGATCGAGGTTCCCGACCCCGGCCACCCGGGGTGGCGCCCGCTCCTCGCCCGGACCCCGCTGTCCCCGGACACCGTCCACGGCTTCGACGATCTCGCCGCGGCCGAACCGGTGACCCACCTGCGGCTCGACATCCACCCCGACGGCGGTGTTGCCCGGTTCCGGGCCTGGGGCCGCAGCACCAAACCGTGGACCTCGGCGCCCTGAACCGGACCACCGCGCAAGCGGCGGTCCGGGAGTTGCTGGCGTGTTGCGCCTCCGAGGTGTGGGCCGAGGAGATGGCGGCTCGCCGCCCCTTCGTCGCCGCGGAGGATGTGCTCACCGCCGCCGCCGCCGTGTGGTGGACGCTCGGGGAGGAGGACTGGCTGCAAGCGTTCGCCGCTCACCCCCGGATCGGAGAGCGGCGTGACGGCGACGATCGGCACAGTTCCTGGTCGCGCTCCGAGCAATCCGGAGCCATCGCCCCCTCCGCAGCGGTCGGGGAGGCGCTCGCCGCATGCAACCGCGAATACGAGGCTCGGTTCGGACACGTCTACATGGTGTTCGCCACCGGAAAGTCGGCCGAGGAACTCCTCGACCTGTGTCGGGCGCGGCTCGACAACGACCCCGACGAGGAGTTTCTGGTCGCCGCCGCCGAGCAGGCAAAGATCACGGATCTGCGACTCCGGAAACTGCTCGCGATAGATTGAACGCTCGCACCCGATTCGCGTGAGAGGGGATGACAGATTGCAGATCGCAGATTGCAGACCGCTGATGCTCCTGGCGTCGCCCTTGTTCATCGACGCGCCTCCAACCCGTCCCCCGTCCATCGTCCATCGTCCATCATCCGCATGCCCTCTGCCCTCTGCCATCTGCCATCCCTCACAGCCCGATCTCACCGAACGCGGAGATGAGCGATCGTGGGCCTGAGCACCCACGTCCTCGACACCGCCACCGGGCGTCCCGCCGCCGGGGTTGCGGTGACGGTTGCCGTCCGCAAGGGCGACGCCTGGGTGGTCCTGAGCACGGCGGCTACCGACGGCAACGGCCGCGTGGCCGACCTGCTCGCCGGAGAGCCGCTCGAGGCCGCCACGTACCGGCTCACCTTCGCCACCGGTGCTCATCTCGGCCCCGATTCGTTCTATCCCGAGGTGGCCGTGACCTTCCGGGTCGCCGCCCCCGAAGAGCATCATCACGTCCCGCTGCTGCTCGGCCCCTTCGGCTACACCACCTACCGGGGCTCGTGAGGGTGCTCGACGCCCACCTCCAGCAATGGCTCGACCTCGCCGTCCGGTGGATCCACGTCGTCGTCGGCATCGCCTGGATCGGAACCTCCTTCTACTTCAACTGGCTGAACAACCACATCCGCCCGCTCCGCACGCCCGAGCCCGGAGTGGCCGGCGAGTTGTGGTCGGTGCACGGCGGCGGCTTCTACCGGGTGGTGAAGTACGAGGTGGCGCCGGATCGGCTACCCACGACCCTGCACTGGTTCAAGTGGGAGGCGTATGCCACCTGGATCAGCGGCGCCTCCCTGCTGTTCATCGTCTACTACTTCGGCCCACTCGGCATCGCCGTCGACCCGGCGAAGTGGGACCTCCCCCGGTGGGGGCTGATGCTGTTCGGCCTGGCCACTCTGGCAATCGGGTGGTTCGTCTACGACGCCCTGTGCCGCGTCCTCGGCCGCCGTCCCGGATGGCTCGCCGCCGCCGGGTTCGTGCTGCTCGCCGCCGCCGCCTTCGGGTACTCGGAGGTGCTGACCGGGCGTGCCGCCTATGTCCACGCCGGGGCGCTGATCGGCACGATCATGGCGGCCAACGTATTCCTGGTGATCATCCCCTCCCAGCGGAAGATGGTCGACGCCATGAGCCGGGGAGAGTCCCCCGACCCGGAATCGGGTGAAGAGGCGGAGCGTCGATCGCTGCACAACAACTATCTGACGCTCCCGGTGGTGTTCATCATGGTGAGCAACCACTTCCCCTCGACCTTCGCCGATCGGTGGGACTGGGCCCTGCTCGCCGGGTTGGGACTCACCGGGGCGCTGGTGCGGCACTGGTTCAACCTGAGGGGGCAAGGCCACCGCAACGTGTGGATCCTTCCCGGGGCGGTCGGTGCCATGCTCGCCCTCGCCGCGGTCACCGCCCCGCCGGCCGTGACCGGCGACGACGTCCCCGACGACGTCTGGGCGATCGTGCAGATGCGGTGCACGCCGTGTCACCAACCCAACCCCACCCAGCCCGGTTTCTCGGAACCTCCGAAAGGTGTCGTGTTCGAAGCCAGGGTCGATCTCGCCCGGCTCGCCCCACTGGTCGCAGAGGTGGTCGGTTCTGGCTTCATGCCGCGGCGCAATCTCACGCTGATGACCGATGCCGAGAGAGCCAGGGTCGTGGAGTGGGCGGAGGGCGGCTGACGCCGCTGCCCGCTGCCCGCTGCCCGCTTCCCGCACGAGCGGGCGACGGGCGACGGGCGACGGGCGAGCCTCATCCCCTTCTGTTCTCCATGATCTTGAGGAACGACCGGTCGCTCAGTTCCTCGAGGGTCACCCCGGTGCGCGCCGAGGCCTCCTCTTCGGAGATGGCGCCGCTGTTCACCGCCCGGGCGAAGAAGTTGAGCAGCCCCTGTCCGGTGGCGGCATCGTCGAAGACGTCGCCGACGAGCGTCGCCTGGGTGGCCTTCTCCACGAAGTTGGCCAGCCGCCCGGCGGCGGCGTCCATGCCCTCGAGGAAAAAGGCCTGGACCGCGGCGTAGCGGGTGACCAACTGGGCGGGATGGAGGTCCCACCCCTGATAGAAGCCGTGGACGAGAGAGTGTCGGATCTCGTCGAAGTGCTGCTTCCAGGCGTGGTGGACCGCACCGCGGTTCTCCGCAGTCTGCTGCCGGGTGAGCCGGTCGCCGCGGTGGATCGGCACCGGCATCACGTTGGTGGCGCCGTCGGACAGCCACACCCCCGTTCCGGCGAGGGCCACCTGCATCACGTGTCGGGCAAAGTCGCAGGCGGGATGGGTCATCCCCTGATATGCCGCAGTGATCTGGCATGAGGCGGTGTAGTCGTAGGTGCCGAAATGAGCGGCGACACATCGACTACCCGCGGCGCGCACCAGCCGGGCCACGTTGACCCGGCCCTCCTCGTCGAAGATCGACCGGGTGATCTCAATCATCAGCTCCGACCGGATCGACCTGGGGCTCAGACCCAGTTTCCCCTCGAGGGCGTCGAGCATCTCACCGAACACCGTCGCCTGCTCGGCCGACACCACCTTGGGCAGGGTGACGTGGAAACGGTCGGGGATCGGCCCCCCTGATCGTTTCACCAGTCGTGTGAGGAAGAGATCGAGCGTCCGGAAAGCACGGCCGCGTAACTCGGGGCTGAACTGCTTGATGCGGATCCCGATGAACGGGGGCAGGGTCGCGTTGACCATCCCGGTGTAGACCTCGTCGGCCGCCTCCAGGGCGACGCGATCCTCCTCGGCGTCGGGACGCACCCCGAACCCGTCCTCGAAGTCGATGCGGAAGTCCTCGACCGGCTCTCGCTGCAGTTTCTCGACCACCCGGGGATACAGCCTCACCACGATGGGATCGTCTGCGGGGCGTCCCAGGGCGGTCGCCAGGGTGGCGGCGTCGGGGGCGTAGGCCTCGAGGGTCCGCAGAGCGGTCTCGCCGAGCCGCGCCGCCGAGTCGGAGCGGAAGATCTGGGCGCCACCGTAAACGGTGTGCACCGGCTGCCGCTCCCCGGAGTCCCCGGGAAAGGCCGAGCGGGCCTCTGCGTCGGCGTCGAGGCGGGCGGAGAATTCCTTCAGCAGGCGCTCGGCAAGGGAGAGGTCCATGGGGTAGAAAGGTACAAGGTCGGCCCCTGCGGGGCCTCCCGCAATTCGCAATTCGCAATTGGCAAGAGAGCGGCTATGCAGGCGCCTTCATCGCGCAGATCCGCGGCAGGGTCCGGTAGCGCTCGGCGAAGTCCAGCCCGTAGCCGACCACCCACACGTCGGGGATGTCGAACCCGAGATAGTCGATCTGGACGTCGACCTGGGCCCGGTCGGGCTTGCGCAAGAGCGTGCACGTCTTCAGCGACGCCGGAAGGCGGGCATTGAGGAGCCGCACCAGATAGGAGAGGGTGTGTCCGGTGTCGACGATGTCTTCGACCACGATCACGTGCCTGCCGCCGATGTCGTGGCGGACGTCGAGGATCAGACGGACCGCACCGGGGTCTTCGCTCTCCCGGTCCCCGTACGACGAAATCGAGATGAACTCCACCCGATGGGGGATGGTGAGCCGGCGCGTCAGGTCGGCCAGGAACACGAACGACCCCTTGAGCACGCCGATGAGGATGAGATCGCCCTCGTCGCGATAGTCCCGGTCGATCTGAGCGGCGAGCTCCGTAACCCGTTCGGAGATCAGGTCCTCGGAGATGAGCGTGGTGAGGGTCTCGCCCACGAGGTCACGCTAGTCGGCGCCTTCGGGGGCCTCCCGCAATAGGCAAGGGTCGGCGCCCTTCGGGCGCCTCCCGCAATTGGCAATTCGCAATTGGCAAGAGAGGCGACGGGCGACGGGCGACTGGAGTCGGGAAACCGGAAACGGGAAACGGGAAACGGGCGCCTCGCCTCCTCCCCTCGTTGACACGCCTCCCCTTCCCTGCGAAAGTCACTCCGTTTTCTCCAGGAGGCACGCGATGCTCAGGAACCCGACTACCGCCCGTTGACCCGGCGCGTTCGTCAGACCTGACACGCGGCCCACCGGGCGGCGGGCACCACCCTCAGACCCCTCTGCTTCGGCGCGTCTGCGCCCGTTCGATCCAGGAGCCGCATGATTCCGGTACGCGCCTACTGGCGCCTCCTCAGAAAGTACCTTCGCCCCCTCCGGACCCGGGTGGTGGTGCTGTTCGGCCTGCTCTTGACCGGAATCGCCTTCCAGGTGATCAACCCCCAGCTGATCCGGGCGTTCATCGACGGCGCCGCTGGGGGCGCCGACCTCTCCGAACTGATGGCACTGGCCGCAGGATTCGTGTTGCTGGCGGTCGGCTACCAGGCGCTGAGCGTCGCCGCCACCTACTTCGCGGCGCACGTCGGCTGGTCGGCGACCAACGAAATGCGGGCCGAGCTCACCGAGCACCTCCTCGAACTCGACCTGTCGTTTCACAAGACGAAGACCCCGGGCGAGCTCATCGAGCGGATCGACGGCGACGTCACCACGCTCTCGAACTTCTTCTCGGCATTCGTGGTGCAGGTCGTCGGCAATCTGATCCTGGTGATTGCGATCGTGGCACTCATGTGGCGGGAGCACCCCCTTCTCGGCCTCGGTATGACGCTCTTCGCCGCCCTGGCGATGGCCTTCATGGTCAAGATCCAGGCGATCGCGATTCCCTGGTGGCGCGCGGTGAGGAGCAAGCGGGCCGCCTTCTTCGGATTCCTCGGGGAGCAGCTCGGCGGGACCGAGGACATCCGAGCCAACGGGGCGGTGCCCTACATGATGCATCGCTTCACCGTGCTCCACCGGGAGTGGCTGCCCCTCGAGGTACGGGGCCGGTTTGGGTTCTCGCTGCTGTGGTCGTCGTCGATCGCGGTCTACGTGTTCGGGCTGGCCCTGGTGTTCGCCCTGGGCTCGTCGCTCGCCGCCGACGGGACGATGACCATTGGCGCCGTGTACCTGGTCTTCCACTACACCGAGATGATCCGCCACCCGATCGACCAGATCCGGACCCAGATGGAGGACCTGCAGAAGGCCGGGGCCGGGATCGCCCGCGTCGAGGAGCTGTTCGCCGCCACCACCCATCTCGCTGAAACCGGGACCCGGACACTCCCCGCGGGAGCGCTCGCCGTGGATTCCGACGATGTCGACTTCGCCTACCGCGACGACGCCGACGAGATCGTCCTCGACGGCCTCGACTTCCACCTCGCCCCGGGACGCGTCCTCGGCATCCTGGGACGCACCGGATCGGGGAAGTCGACCGTCGCCCGTCTCCTCACCCGTCTCTACGACCCGGTGGCGGGTTCGATCACGATCGGCGGTATCGATCTCCGTGAGGTCGAGCGCGCCGACCGGCGCGCCCGGATCGGGATGGTCACACAGGAGGTGCAGCTGTTCCGGGCCACCGTCCGGGAAAACCTCACCTTCTTCGACGATGCCGTTCCCGAGGAGCGCATCTGGGCCGAGCTGTCGAATCTCGGCATGCGCGACTGGGTGGCGTCGCTCCCCCGCGGTCTCGACACGATGCTCGAGTCGGGATCGGGCGGGGTGTCGGCCGGACAGGCGCAGTTGCTGGCGTTCGCCCGCATCTTCCTGCGGGACCCCGGCCTGGTGATCCTCGACGAGGCGTCGTCCCGGCTCGACCCGGCCACCGAGGTTCTCATCGAGCGCGCCGTCGATCGGCTCCTCGAAGGGCGGAGCGGGGTGATCATCGCCCACCGCCTCGCCACCGTGGACCGAGCCGACGACATCCTCATCCTCGATCGGGGACGGGTGGTCGAGTACGGGGTCCGGCTCGACCTGGCCTCCGACCCCGACTCGCGGTTCTCGTCGCTGCTGCGCACCGGCATGGAGGAGCTGCTGGCATGAGCACCGAACCACTCGACACCTCCGGCGTCCCCACGGCGCGGCTCGGCTGGGGTCTGATCACCCAGCACCGGATGCGCTACGCGATCAACGTCGCCATATGGGCGTCGATGTGGGTGATGCCGGTCATCCCGGCGGTCATCACCCGCACCTTCTTCGACTCGATCACCGGCGAGACCACCGACGCCCCATCGATCACGGTGCTGGTCGCGATCACCGTCGCCTATGCCATCGGACGAATCACCTTTGTGATCGTCGGCATGAGGAACGACGTTCACCTGATGTTCCGGGTGTCCACCCTGCTGCGACGCAACATCCTGGAGCGGATCTTCGAGCTTCCCGGAGCCCAGTCGATGAAGGAGTCCCCCGGCGACGCCATCAGCCGGTTCCGCGACGACGTCGACGAGAACGTCGAATCGTTCTCGTGGACGGTGGACATGGTCGGCCTCACCCTGTTCTCCATCGTCGCGGTGTGGATGCTCGTCTCCATCGACGGCTGGTTCACCCTGGCAGTGTTCGGCCCGACGGTCGTGATCGTGTACATCGCCGCCGCGGCGCGGCGACGGGTGAAGCGGTACCGCGAGGCGGCGCGGGAAGCCACCGGCCGGGTCACCGAAGCCCTCGGTGAGACCTTCGGCGCAGTGCAGGCGATCAAGGTCGCCGGGGCGGAACGCACGATGATCCGCCACTTCCGCCGGCTGAGCGACGAGCGCCGCATCGTGGCGGTGAAGGACAAGGTGCTCGAGTCGATGCTGGAGTCGCTCTTCTGGAACACCATCAACGTCGGAACCGGGATCATCCTCGTGGTCGCCGCCGGGGCGATGCGATCCGGCGACTTCACCGTCGGCGAGTTCGCCCTGTTCGTGTACTTCCTCGGGTTCGTCGCCGACGCCGTGTTCTTCCTCGGCCTGTTCATCGCCCGCTACCAGCAGGCAACGGTGTCCTTCGCCCGCATGCTGGCGTTGATGGGCGACACCGACCCGATGCGCCTCGTCGAGCACCGCAATCTGCAACTCACGGGCCCGTTGCCGGACCCCGAGGTGGTCCCGCCCCACCTGGCGCCACTGGAACGCCTCGACGTGAGCGGGCTCACCTTCGCCTATCCGGGGACCGGCGAGGGCATCGCGGACGTCTCATTCTCGGTGCCGGCGGGGTCGTTCACCGTGATCACCGGCCGTGTCGGCTCCGGGAAGACCACCCTGCTGCGATCGATCCTGGGGCTGGTCGAGGTCGACGGGGGTACGGTGTCGTGGAACGGAGAGCCGGTCGCCGAACCCGACCGGTTCTTCATCCCACCCCGGTCGGCATACACCCCGCAGGTACCGCGGCTGTTCTCGATGAGCCTCATGGAGAACCTGCTCATGGGACGCACCGACCCCGCGGAGGTGGTCGCCGAGGCGGTCGACGCCGCGGTGATGACCCCCGACGTGTCCGTCATGCCCCAGGGACTCGACACGATGGTGGGGCCGCAGGGTGTGCGCCTCTCCGGCGGGCAGATCCAGCGCTCGGCGACGGCCCGGATGTTCGTGCGCCGACCCGACCTGCTGGTGTTCGACGACGTCTCCAGCGCGCTCGACGTCGAGACCGAGCGGGTCTTGTGGGAACGGCTGTTCCGCGACCGATCCGGGGTCACCAGCCTGGTCGTGTCCCATCGGCGTCCGGCGCTGCAACGCGCCGACCAGATCGTCGTGATGGAAGGTGGCAGAGTGGCCGCGGTGGGACGACTCGACGAGCTGCTCGCCACCAGCCGAGAGTTCCGGGCGTTGTGGGAAGGGGAAGCGGGCGGCTGACGCCGCCGTCCCCCGCTACCCGTCGCCCGCTACCCGCCCACCTGACCCCCAACGCGTGGGGCGATCGCGTGCATAGGCGAGCCGCCTGAGGGGATGTCCGACCTCGAGTCCGCTCAATAGGATGCATCTCCCGACCCCTTCAAGAAGAGCCATGAGGGCCGCACGCGGCGCCGGGATCTGGCGGGCGACGGGCGACGGGCGACGGGCGACGGGTAACCGCCGACGATTACCGTCACCCCGTGTCCACCTTTCTCCTCAAGAACGCCCAGGTCCTCGTCACCATGGACGACCGGCGGCGTGAGATTGCCGGCGGGGGGCTGTTCGCCCGCGATGGGGTGATAGAGCGGGTGGGGACCGCCGCCGATCTTGCGGCCACCGCCGACGACGTGCTCGACGCCTCGGGGCACCTCGTGCTCCCGGGTCTGGTGAACACCCACCACCACCTCTACCAGTCGCTCACCCGTGCCGTCCCGGGTGCACAGGACTCCGGGCTGTTCGACTGGCTCAAGGCCCTGTATCCGATCTGGGCGAACCTGGATCCCGACTCGGTTCGGATCGCCACCACCCTGGGTCTGCTCGAGTTGGCCAAGTCGGGGTGCACCACCGCCTTCGACCACCAATACCTGTGGCCCAACGGATCGGGCATCGCCGACCAGTTCGCCGGGGCCGACGAGGTGGGGATCCGTTTCCACGCCTCGCGGGGCTCGATGAGCCTGTCGGAGAAGGACGGGGGGCTTCCCCCCGACTCGGTGGTCCAAACCGAGGCGACGATCCTCTCCGACAGCATCGCCGCCATCGAGGCTTTCCATGATCCCGCACCGGGAGCGATGCGCCGTGTGGTGCTGGCCCCGTGCTCTCCGTTCTCGGTCACCGGGGAGCTGATGCGGTCCTCCGCGGTGCTCGCCCGGGAGCGGGGGGTCCGTCTCCACACCCACCTCGCCGAGACGAGAGACGAGGAGCGGTTCACCGTTGAACGCTTCGGGAAGCGCCCCGTCGACTATGCCGCCGACCTGGGTTGGCTGGGGGACGACGTGTGGTTCGCCCACGGGGTGTTCGTCTCTGCACCGGACATTGGACGGATGGCCGCCACCGCCACCGGGGTGGCCCATTGCCCCACCTCGAACATGCGACTCGCGTCCGGGATCGCCCCGGTGGCCGCCTACCGCACCGCCGGCGTCCCGCTCGGAATCGGCGTCGACGGCTCTGCGAGCAACGACGGCGGCAACCTGCTCGCCGAGACCCGCCAGGCGATGCTGCTCGCCCGGCTCGCCGCGTCGCCGGGGATGGGTGATGGCGAACAGATGCCCGCACGGGTGGCGCTGGAGATGGCGACCCGGGGCGGGGCTGCGGTGCTGGGACGCGACGACGTCGGTTCGCTCGAGGAGGGCAAGCAGGCCGACTTCTTCGCCCTCGACCTGAACCGGATCGAGTACGCCGGCGCCCTGCACGACCCGGTGGCGGCGTCGCTGTTGGCGACGCCGACCCCGGCCCGGCACGTGATCGTCGCCGGGCGGCGGGTGATCGCCGACGGACACCACGTCGTCATCGACGAAGGAGACCTGATCGAGCGGCACAACCGGGTTGCCCGGGAGCTGTTCCGGTGAGGCGGTTCTGGAGTTCTCTGCTGCGCCTCGGGCGATGGAAGACGGTCGGCGAGGTACCACCGCTCCGGAAGATGGTGATCATCGGTGCCCACCACACCTCCAATTGGGACTTCCCCGTGGCGATGCTGGCGGCCCGGGCGCTCGGAGTGAAGATCCGGTTCCTCGGGAAGCACACCTTGTTCCGCCCGCCCTTCGGGTGGTTCTTCCGCCTGCTCGGCGGCATCCCGGTGGATCGATCCCGGCCCGGCGGGATCATCGGCCAGATTGTGGAGACCTTC
>DATDRW010000070.1:0-2125 GCA_035291545.1 Acidimicrobiia bacterium | reverse complement strand
GGTGACTGGTGACCTACTCTTCGCACCCATGGACATCCGCCCCGACATCATCGCCGCCATCGGAAACACGCCCATGGTCCGGCTCTCCCGGCTCCACCCTGCCGGCAACCTCGTCGCCAAACTCGAGGCGCTGAATCCGGGGGGATCGTCCAAGGACCGCATCGGGATCGCCATGATCGAGGCGGCGGAGCGCGACGGGTTGCTCCATCCCGGTGACACCATCGTCGAGCCCACCAGCGGCAACACCGGCATCGGGCTGGCCATGGCCGCGGTGCTGAAGGGTTACCGGATGATCGCGGTGATGGCCGACAAACAGTCGAAGGAGAAGCAGGACCTGCTGCGCGCCTACGGGGCCGAGGTCGTGGTGTGTCCCACCGAGGTCGCCCCCGACGATCCCCGGTCGTACTACTCGGTGGCGGCGGAGTTGGCCTCGCGGCCCGGGCACTTCCGTCCCGACCAGTACAACAACCCGGCGAACCCTCGCGCTCAGCACGACTCGGCAGGCCCGGAGATCTGGCGGCAGACCGACGGGCAGGTGGGGGTGTTCGTCGCCGGGGTGGGCACCGGTGGCACGATCACCGGGATCGGGCGGTACCTCAAGGAACAGGGCACCGGGACGACCGTGGTCGGGGTCGATCCGGTGGGATCGATCTTCACCGCACCCTCTCCGGAGCACGTGCGCCCCTACCTGATCGAAGGCGTCGGAGAGGACTTCTGGCCGAAGGCGCTCGACACGGGGATCGTCGACGAATGGGAGCAGGTGGGCGACGGCGAGGCCTTTGCCATGACCCGGCGCATGGTGCGGGAAGAAGGCGTCCTCGCCGGTGGTTCCGGGGGCATGGTGGTGGTGGGTGCGCTCCGGGCGGCGCGGCGGCACGCCGACCGGCTGGTGGTGGTGCTGATCCCCGACGGAGGCCGCAACTACCTCTCCAAGATCTTCGATGACGGCTGGATGCGCTCCCACGGGTTCGAGGAGGGGCTGTGAAGTTCGAGACCAAGGCGATCCATTCCGGTCAGGACCCGGAGCCGACGACGGGGGCGGTGGTGGTCCCCATCTACGCCACCAGCACCTACGCCCAGGACGCCCCCGGCAAGCACGCCGGTTACGACTACTCGCGCACCGACAACCCGACCCGGTCGGCGCTGCAGACCGCCCTCGCCGCACTCGAAGGGGTCGAAGAGGAGAGCGGAGGCGGTTCCACCGCTACCGCCTCGGGGATGGCCGCCGCCGCCCTGCTCGGCTACACCCTCAAGGCGGGTGAGCACGTCCTCCTCCCCGACGACGCCTACGGGGGGACCTTCCGCTTCTTTGCTCGGGTGCTCGGCGAGCAGGGTTTTGGCTGGAGCGTCGCCTCGTTCACCGACCCGGCCGCGGTCGCGGCGGCGATCCGTCCCCAGACCAAGCTGGTGTGGCTGGAGACGCCGAGCAACCCGCTGCTGCGGGTGGTGGACATGGCGGCCATCGCCCGCATCGCCCACGACGCCGGGGCGAGGTTCGTCGTCGACAACACCTTCGCCACCCCGTACCTGCAGCGCCCCCTCGATCACGGCGCCGACGTAGTGCTCCACTCGACGACCAAGTACCTCGGCGGGCACTCCGACGTCGTGGGTGGTGCTTTGGTGACCAGGGATGCTGAGCTGCACGAGCGGCTCCGGTTCCTGCAGAACGCCGCCGGACCGGTGCCCGGGCCGTTCGACGCCTTCCTGGTGCTGCGGGGCATCAAGACCCTGGCGGTGCGCATGGAGCGGCACTGCGCCAACGCCATGGAGATCGCCGAATTCCTCGCCGGCGACCGGCGGGTTGCCGAGGTGATGTACCCCGGGCTCACCTCCCATCCCGACCACGCCCTGGCCCACCGGCAGATGGACGCCTTCGGGGGGATGGTCTCGTTCCGCCCCAAGGGCGGCGCCGAGGCGGCGCATCGCCTCGTCGAGCGCACCGAGTTGTTCTTTCTCGCCGAGAGCCTGGGCGGGGTGGAATCGCTGATCGAGATTCCGGCGGCGATGACCCACGCCTCGGTGGCCGGCACCGCCCTCGAGGTGCCCGCCGATCTGATTCGCCTTTCGGTCGGCATCGAGCACGTCGACGACCTCATCGCGGACCTCGATCGGGCGCTGGGGTAGG
>DATDRW010000069.1:0-68601 GCA_035291545.1 Acidimicrobiia bacterium | reverse complement strand
CGGAACGACCGATCCCGCTGGTCCGTAGGTCGCTTCGGAATACACGTCGGCGAGCGGCCTCATCGCCGGGTCGATGCCGGCAGCGACCTCGGCCGGTGTGGTTGCCGGGTCCGGCCCATCGCCGAGATCGGAGAGGCGGTCGACGATCTCCCGCCAGGCGGCCGAAATGTCGCCGGTGGCGAGTCGGCGCATCCGGCGGGACCGGCGCACCCATTTCATCGCAGGAACGAGACCGAACAGTCCGAGCATTGCGAGCATCGCCTGCAGCACCAACCCCGGCAGTACCGGGGCGCTGAGGGTGTCGCCGCCGGGCCGGATGTCGATGGGCGTCGTGGGAACGTCGATCTCGTCGTCGCGGAAGATCACCGGATCGGGGTTGTTCCCCCCGAACACCGGTCGATCCGGCTCGGGCACGTCGAGGTAGGACGCGACATCGAATGGGATCTCGCCGGTGGTGCCGACGGTGTCGCCGCGCGGGGTCGGGTCGAAGCGAACCCATCCCTGGTTCGGCATCCACAACTCGACCCAGGCGTGGGCGTTGCGATCGCGGACGACGACCCGTCCGTCCTCGAGCACCGTGCCGGGGGAGAAGCCGAGGACCACGCGGCTCGGGATGCCGAGGAGCCGCGCCATGACGGCCATCGCCGCAGAAAATTGCTCGCAGTATCCGGTGCGGTAGTTGTCGCTCTCCGGGACGAGGAGCCAATCGGCGAGGTCGGTGGCGCCGTGACCGGGGAGGACCGACGTCGAGTAGCGGAAGTTCCCCGGGGTGAGGAAGAACACCTCCAGCGCAAGCCCCTTCTCGAAATCGGTCTGCAGGTTGCGGGTGGTCGCCAGCGCCAGCGAGCGGATGCCCGGATCGAGGTCGTCGGGCAGGTCGAGATAGCGGTCCTCGTCGGGGAGGGTCCGTTCGGCGGCCGCGGGGGTGACGTCCTGGGTGAGCGTGAACTCTCCGGCGGCGATGGCGCCGCGGAAGACCACCGAGGTCGTTCCGTCGGGGAGGCGGCCGAGCACGTTGAGGTCCGGCACCGGCACCTGGGACTCAACGGTGTATGCCATCCCCCGGTAGGTGAGCGCGTCGAAGCGCAGCGAGGCGTCGTCCGTCTTGACCCGGTAGCCGCGGTCCACCGCGGTGTTCTCCGACACCAGCAGGGTCGGCGAGTACGGCGCCGGAAGCCAATCCTGCTGCAGAGCGAGGATCGTGACTGTGGAGGTGATCGATGCCGTCGGCCCGGCAAAGGCGTGCCCGGCGATCTCGAACCTCTCGAGTTCGTCCGCCCGTTCGATCTCGGGGTCGCCGCCGACGTGCCACTGGGTGCCGTTGAACGCGTCGAGTGTCACCATGCGCCAGTACACCTCGCCGGCGGTGATGTCGCCCTCGACGGAGGCCACGAACACGGGGACGTTGGTCTGCGAGAGGAGCTGCTGGCGGATTCCGACGAACGGGTTGTACGAGACGCTCCCGAAGTACTCGCCGCTCAGGCCGGAGCCGGAGCGCCAGTCGAGGTAACCGCTCCGCGGCACCAGGCCGGCGACGGCATCGGCCGTGACGAGCGCCAGTCCGAGCGTGACCACCAGGGAGGCGAAGCCGATCGACGGGAGCGAGCGGGTGACCGTGCGTCTCGTCGTGCCCGACGTGAGCAGGCCGGTGCCGTCACGGCGCCGGTCGAGGGCGACCGCCACGAGGGCGAAGCCGATCACTGCCATGAAAACGGTCGTCCACCAGCCGCCGGGTCGTTTGTCCATCACGGCGAACTCGAGGTACACGACCAGCGGGGTGACGACGGCGAGGTAGGGGCGGCCGACCAGCAGTCCCCAGGCCAGCAGTGCTCCCATGGCCCAAAAGACGACGGCGAGGATGGCGATGATTCCCGACAGGGGGATCACCGGGGCGATACCGCTGCGGATCACGTCCCGGGCGAAGGCGAGCTCGCTTCCCAGCGTTGCGAGCGAGTCGGCCGTGGGGAAGATGAACCACGTCGTCTGCGGCACGGCGATCCGGAACACGGTGAGCCCGACCGCGACTGCGTTGACGACGACGATGATCCAGCCCCGGACCCGGTAGGCGATGCCCGCCCAGGTGATGGCCGCGCCGAGCAGGGCGGCGGAAACGAGGATGACCTCCCACGGCATCCCGGCGACCGAGGCGCGCAGCAGGCGCTCCGCCCGGGCGAGGGCGAAAACGATGCCGGCGATGCCGGCTACCCAGCTGAGGCGGTAGACCACGACAACTCCATTGCGGTTCTCCATCCGGGCGCCCACGACCCATCGGGGCGGGTCACCACGGTGACGGCACCGGCGCGGCGGAACGAGGCACCGGTGTCGCCGGCGCGCTCGGCGACCAGCAACACGATGGTGCGGGCGAAGTCCTTGGCGAGCACGCGGAAGGCGGCGAGCGCCCCCTCGTCGGGGATGCCGGTCACCAACACGAGTGCTCCGCCCCCGACGCCCTGTCGTCGCAGGCGCGCCACGGTTCGGCGGAGATCGAGGTGGGGGACGGGCTGCACGGTCGCCAGTGTGTCCATTGCCTGCTGAAAACGGTTGCCGGACCGGAGGCCGGGCGCCCGTTCGAACGTCCACAGCTCCGGACTGAATCCCCCTTGATAGAGATGGGACACGGTCGAGGCGGCGCCGCGCACCGCTTGCTCGAACGACTCCGGGATGAGATAGCGCTCCGCCCTGACGTCGAGCAACACCAGCGCCCGGGCCTGCCACGGGATCTCCAGTTGCTTGATCATGAGCGAGTCGCGCTTCGCCGACGACGGCCAGTGCACCTTGCGGAGATCGTCTCCCGCCTGGTACTCGCGCAGCGTGAAGAAATCCTCTCCACCGTGGGCGGCAAAGGTGGGGCGGGTCGATTGCACTGCGGGGTCGAGTCCCCGCACCGCCGGTAGCCCGGCGAGGCGCTCCACACGCGGGTATACGGTCAACCGGTCGGCGCCCCCGGCGTGGGCGCGTCGCTCGCTGAGCCCGAATGGGTCTGCAATCGCCACCTCGGCAGGGCCCACCGCGTAGACGCCGCGAGCCCGGCAATGCACCTCGTACCGGGCGACCACCGGGTGCGACGGCATCGCGGTGGCGGCGGCGAAGCGAGCGACCCCGAGGCCGTGCACCGTGTCCTCGACGAAGAGATTCCGCAGCCTGCGGGAGGCGAGCATTTCGACCTCGACGGTCACGCTGTCGCCCGCGTGCACCTGGGCGGGATAGAGCCGCCGCGCAACCGTGACGGTGGGTCGAGCGAGCCGGACGAAGGCCGTGCCCACGATCACCGCGGCCACCAGGAACACGGCGGTGGTCATCAACTCGATCTCGCCGAATCCGACCCAGAGGACCAGCAGTGCCGCCGCGACGCCGAGGGCGGCCCAGCCTCTGCCGGTGGGCATCAGCCTCTGACCCCGCTCCCCGGGACGGCGACACCACCGGCGATGCCTTCGACGATCTCCTCGAGAACGGCGCCCCGCATCTGCGCCTCGGGACGCAGGATCATGCGGTGGGTCAGCACCGGGCGCAGCGCCGCCTTCACGTCGTCGGGGGTCACGTAATGTCTGCCCGCGACGGCGGCGCGGGTGCGCGCGGCCCGCTGGAGGTACAGGGTGGCGCGGGGAGAGGCGCCGAGGAGGAGATCGGGATCGTGCCGGGTGGCCTCGACGGTGTCGACCAGGTACTCCTTGATCGGATCCGCGACGTACACCCTGCGGGCGATGTCGACCATGCGCTGCACGTCGGCACCGCTCACGACCGGCTCCAGATCGGTGTACGACGACCCGCGGCCGTGAGTCTCGAGGATCTCCATCTCCTTGGCGCGGGAGGGGTAACCCATGACGAGGCGCATCATGAACCGGTCGAGCTGGGCCTCGGGGAGCGGATAGGTTCCCTCATGTTCGATCGGGTTCTGGGTGGCGATGACCATGAACGGAAGGCGGAGCTCGCGGGTGGTGCCGTCCACCGTCACCTGGCGTTCCTCCATGGCCTCCAGCAGGGCCGCCTGGGTCTTCGGGCTGGCGCGGTTGATCTCGTCGCCGAGCACGATGTTGGCGAATACGGGACCCGGGCGGAACACGAAATCGCCGCGCTCCCGGTCCCACACCGACACTCCGGTGACGTCGGAGGGGAGGAGGTCCGGGGTGAACTGGATGCGCTGGAAGGAGCAATGGATGCTGCGCGCCAGCGATTTGGCGAGCAGGGTCTTGCCCACACCGGGCACGTCCTCGATGAGCACGTGCCCCTCGGACAGCATCGACATCACGACGAGGTCGACGACGTCGCGCTTGCCCTGGATGACCCGTTCGATGTTGCCGGCGATCGCGTCGAACTGGTCGGCGAACCAGCTCAGTTCACCCTGTCCGACGGGCTGTGTGGGCAACGCTCCTCCAAGGTGGGCGGGCGGAGACTATCAGTGGCCGGTTCCTCCGCATGCAGGTGGGAACCATGAGGCGCGAGGCGTGCTCGCCGGGGTCACCGGAGATACCGACAGTGGCCGTTGACCCTACGATGCGTGGTGTCTAGGATGCGGGGCGAGCGCCGATCCGGGAACCGTGGGAGAAGGGAGCCCCGCATGTCGGCAGACACGCTGCGTAACGAGCTCCTCTCCCTCCCCGGCGTCGCCGCCGCCGAGGTCGAGGGCGAAGGGGTCACGCCCGACAACGTTCGGGTTCGGCTCCATCCCGAGGCCGATCCGCGTGCGGTCGGCGCCGACGTGCAGCGCGTGCTCGCTTCGCACGGCATGCGCTCCCGCGTGACGGGAGACGACGGTCCGCCGGCACCCGCCGTCAGTCTTCCCGCCGCCGATCTCCCGATCCCACCCCGGCCGGTGATGCCGCCGCCGGTACCGGTGCCGGCGGAGGCACCGACGCCGGAACCCGCACTCCTGCACCCCGCGGAACCGTCGGACGGAGGCGTCGCGTCGGCGCTCGCCTCGCTCACGGTCGAGGAGTCCTCCGACGGGGTCATGGTCGTCGCCACCGCCGCCGATGGACGGCGTTTCAGCCAGCGCACCGTGGCCACCGAGGATGCGGTGGCGGCCGCGGTCGTAGCCGTCGTCGGGGCACTCGCCGAGGGCAGGCCGCCGCGGTTGCTGTCGGCGTCGCTGGGGTCGACCGAGGGGACCGAAGTGGTCACCGTCCTCGTCGAGCGCGTCGACGGGACCCGCACCGCTGGGGCGGCGGTGGTGAAGGCGGGCCGGGCGTACGCCGTCGCCCGCGCCACCTGGGCCGCATTGCGCGCCTAGGCGCGCGGGGCCCCATCTCGCAGAGAGATCTCCGCCTCGTCGGCGCGAATGATGTGGACGAGCACGTCCCCGTCGGGGAGGATCGAAGGCGGTTCGATTCGGTGGGCGCCCAGGGAGCGGGCGTGTTCGCCGACCCGGGTGAGCACGTCGCGAATCATCATGCGGGCAGCGCCCGGATCGGCTTCCGCACCGAGCAGGGTGCGGTCGGCCTCCAGCGTCGAGATCACCCGGATGCCGCGCCCGACCAGGTCCCAGATCATGATCTCCTGGACGATCTGGTCGGACGACAGCGTGGCCATTCCGGGGAGCAGAACGGCGTCGACGGCGCCGGAGGCGACGACGCCGAGCAGGGACAGGTAGCCGTCACGGCCGGGGGTCGCCCCGCGCAGGTCCTGGCACCACGCGACCACGCAGAGGCCGTGCGTCGCCGCGTGCCTGCGGATCTCCTCCTGCTGAGCGAATGCCGATCGACCGTCCGATGGGTCGGGGGATTCGCGCACGTACCCGACGACGCGCACCGGGTTCACCTCCGCCGGCGATGATATCACCACGCAAAGTGCCGAGCAGGGCTGCGGAGCGTGGTGCCACCGGGTCCGGTCAGGAGGCGGCGGCACCCAGGTAGGCGTCCCACGAGGGATGGGGTGGCGCGCCCAGACCCACGAGGAGCCAGCCGTTCTCCCGGGGCGCCTTCGGCGGGATGTGCAACACCATCCCGGCCTCGGGAGGCGTGCGGTCACCCTTGCGCGTGTTGCAGGTTCGACACGCCGCCACCACGTTTTCCCAGGCGTGGGTACCCCCGCGGGAGCGGGGCACGACGTGGTCGAGGTTCTCGGCCGAGCCTCCGCAGTACTGACACCGGTTGAGATCCCGGGCGAATACGGCGCGCCGGCTCAATGCGATCCGTCTGCGATACGGAACGCGCACGTAGCGGCGCAGCCTGATCACCGTCGGGACGGGGATGTCGAGGTGCTCGGAGTGCCATCGCTGCTCGCGGGTGTGCACCAACTCCGCCTTGTTCCGGACCACGAGCACGACCGCGCGGCGGATCGGAACCACCGTGAGTGGCTCGTATGTGGCGTTCAGCACGAGCGCTTGAGCCATGCGGGGGCCGACGATACCAGCGGCTTTGGATCAGCCTCCCTGGCCGCCGGCGAGCCTGCGCGTGATGTCGCGCTCGTCGGCGTTGCGGCGCCGCCGCCTCCGCCAGGACCGCCACAGCCACCCGAGCAGCTTGGCGCCGACGCCGCCGGCGACGAAGGTCGCGGCGAGCACCAACCATCTCGGGGCCTCCCATTCGTAACCGGCCCAGGCCAGGGTGTCCGATTCGGTGTTGGAGGCCACGAGCACCACGACGGGGACCACCACCAGGATCAGGAGCAGCGCCGGTCCGAGCCATTTCCGCGAAGGGGGAGGAGTCGGCGCCGAAGAGGTGCGGGGGTCGGTCGTCATGGGGCGATGATACGCATGGTTCGGCCGCCGCGACGGGAAGTGGTCACTGCCGCGTCGCCCCCGGGTCGAGACCCTCCCAGGGATTGCGCCCGATCCAGTCACGGGCGTCGAGGACCGAGCCCGACGGTTCCGGTGCCGCCGGGTGGGCGAGACGCAGGAAGAGGGGGGCGATTTCCTCGGGTGCGGGGACGGCGGCGGGATCCTCGGCGGGCATGGCCGCTGCCCGCATCGGGGTGCGGGTGCCTCCCGGGTTGACCGAGTACACCCGGCCCCGCGGCCACTCGAGGGCGAGCATCGCCACCCACCACTCGAGGGCGTGCTTGGACACGGCATACATCCCCCAACCCGCCCTCGGTGTGCGGCCGACCGTGCTCGCCAATGCGATCACCGTCGGCGCCGTGCCGGCATCGAGGTGGGTGGAGAGACCCTGATGGAGCAGGTGTACCGCGGTCACGTTCGCTTCGAACACCGCGCGCCACTCCGGTTCCGGATACCCGGCGAGAGGGACGCCGACGGGTCCGAGGAAACCGGCGGCATGCACCGCCACGTCGAGCACGCCGCCGGTGCGCTCCACCGCGGTGACGACGGCCCTCCGCCCCGCCCCGGTGGTGAGGTCGGCGGGGGTGATGTGGATGCCGGGGTGACCGCGCGCCGTGTCGGCGAGGGCTGCTTCGTTGCGGGCCACCGCCCAGACCTGCGCACCCTGGGCGGCGTACTCCCGCGCCAGTCCGCGGCCGATCCCCGAGGAGGCGCCGGTGATGACGATGCGGCGTGCGGTGAGCACGGGGCGAGGGTAGGTAGCGCGTTGGGTGGGGTCGAACGCAGGTGGCGAAGGGCGAAGGGCCAGGGGCCAGGGGTGCGGGCGGCCGGCGGCGGGGGAGCAACGCAGTGGGCGATGGGCAACACCGCGACACTGCCTCTGCGCGGTCTCGCCGATTGCTCATTGCCCATCGCCACCGCATCGCGGCGAACCCGGGGCCGCGCAGGCGGGCACCTTCACCCCCCGAACACCTGTTCCATATTGGCGCCCAGAGGCACAAAGTGGTTGACATGGGGCAGGAAGTGGGTGAAAGTGGCGCGAAGTGGAAAGGAAGGGGTGCGATCGCACCTCTTCGACCGGACGCCGTGAAGCGTGAAGGCGGTACGGCGATGACGAAAGCGGAGATGTCGGGTGTTCCTGGGCGAGTACCAGCACAGCGTGGACGAGAAGGGGCGCATCGTGATGCCCTCGAAGTTCCGCGAGCACCTCGCTGCCGGAGCGGTCGTCACCAAGGGGCAGGAGCGCTGCCTCTTCGTGTTCCCAACGGATCGCTGGGAGGAGGCGGCGGCCAAGGTCACCCGGCTGTCGCGCAACAACAAGGTCAACCGCAACTACGCCCGGTCGTTTTTCGGAGGCGCCAGCGACTTGCAGACCGACAAGCAGGGGCGTCTGCAGATCCCGCAGGCGCTTCGCACCTACGCCGGTCTGGACAAGGACGTGGTGGTGGTTGGAGTGAGCGATCGTCTCGAGATCTGGGATGCGGCGGCTTGGCAGAGCCTCTCGTCCCAGGCCGACGAGCAGTACGCCGGCATCGAAGAGGCGCTCAGCGAGGAAGGAATCTGAATGTCGATCGACTCACCGTCAGCCCCCTGGATGCCATGTGGAATGCCCCATTTTCCGCCCGCTTCCATCCTGGCGCCAGCGCTCCGGGGGGCTGACCGTGAGCCGACTCGACACCCCGTACCACCTCCCGGTGCTCACCGATCGGATCGTGGAGGCGATTTCGGCGGTGGCGCCGCAGATCGTCCTCGACGCCACCTTTGGTGGGGGAGGCCACACCCGGGCGCTTCTCGAGGCAGTGCCTTCGCTCCGGGTGATCGCCATCGATCGCGATCCGGACGCCGCCCCGGGGGCTGCAGGTCTGGAGCGGGTGTCTCTGCACCAGGCGAACTTTTGCACCCTGGAGACCGTGCTCGTCAAGGAGGGAGTCGATGAACTCGATGGCGCCGTTTTCGACCTCGGTGTCTCGTCGCACCAGCTCGACGTGGGGGAGCGAGGCTTCTCCTACCGGAGCCCCGGCCCTCTCGACATGCGCATGGGCCCGGACGCCCGGTTCGACGCCGGTCACCTCGTCAATGAGGTCGACCGCGGCGAACTCGCCCGCATCATCCGGAGTTACGGCGAGGAGCGCTTTGCCGACCGCATTGCCGACGCGATCGTCCGCGCTCGCCCGGTCGGCGACACCGCGCACCTCGCGGAGGTCGTTGCCGGGGCCGTGCCGGCTCGGGCCCGCGACCACGGGCACCCGGCACGACGCAGCTTTCAGGCTCTGCGCATCGCCGTTAACGACGAGCTGGGTGCGATCGACCCCGCCCTCGATGCTGCCCTGCGCGTGCTGCGACGCGGAGGCCGGATTGCCGTGATCTCATACCATTCTCTCGAGGATCGGATCGTAAAGCGCCGGTTCGCGGCCGGCGCGGTCGGGTGCACGTGCCCACCCGACCTCCCCGTGTGCGTCTGTGGGGCCGCAGCCGAGCTCCGCCTCGTATCCCGCAAGGCGATCCGGCCGAGTGAGGACGAGGTGGCGGCGAACCCGCGGGCGCGCAGCGCCCGGCTTCGGGTGGCGGAGAAGCTCTGATGGTCGCCCGCTCGTACCCGCTGACGTTCCCGGCCCCCGGTGCCCGCCGCTTCCATGTGGTCGTCGGGCCGCGCACCAGGCACCGGCGTATCGGCGGATGGCTCGGACTCGTCTTCACGCTGGCGGCGGTGTTCTTCGTCATGATCTCGACCCGGGTCGCCCTCGACCGCAATGCGTTCGTGCTCGAGGACATCCGGAGCCAGATCGCCGTGGAGGAGGCCCGGTACTGGGAGCTGCGCCTCCGCGTGGCGGATCTGCGGTCGCCGGAGCGCATCGCCGATCTCGCCGACGAGATGGGCATGGTGTATCCGACCGAACTCATGATGATCGAGGTTCCCGGTCTCGGCGATCCGGGGCCGGGCGTGGAGGATCGCTGGGTGGACCTCAAGACGCTCTTGAGCGCCCAGCCATAACACGGCGCGGGGAAGAGGCTCCGGCCACCCCGAGGAGAACGGGTTTCGCACCCCGGTGCGGCGCCCCGGTCGGGACATCACGACGACGCCGAGGAGGAGAACAGTGGAGGCACGGCCGCGTCGTCTGAATGCGCGCCTCGCGGGCGTAGGCGTCGTGCTCGTGCTCGCCTGGTCCATGGTCGGCTATCGGTTGATCGTGGTGCAGGGTGCCCGGGCCGAGGAGTTCGCCGCCCGCGGGCTCGACCAACGGCTGCAACGGCTCACTCTGGCCGCCGACCGCGGCACGATCTTCGACCGTGACGGCCGTGAACTCGCGGTGACCGTGGATGCGATCACGGTGTACGCAAATCCCCGTGAGATCGAAGACCCGGTGGACGTCTCCCGGACCTTGGCCCCGCTCGTCGGGCGCGAGGCACGCGAAGTCCTGGCGGCGCTCGCTTCGGACACCGAGTTCGTGTACGTGGCCCGCCAGCTCGACCCGGCGGTGGCCGATCCGATCCGGCAGGCCGACCTTCCCGGGGTGTACCTGCTCGTCGAGCCGAAGCGGCTGTACCCGGCGGGGGACCTCGCCGCCCACGTGGTCGGGTTCGTGAGGGCTGACGACAACGTCGGACTCGAGGGGCTCGAGCTCTACTACGACGCCGCCCTCGCCGGACATCCCGGCTCGCTGGTGGTGGAGCGAGATCCTGAGGGCCTGGCCATCCCACAGGGGGAGCACCGGATAGAGCCCGCCGAACCCGGCGCCGACCTCGTGCTCACGATCAAGTCCGAGATTCAGTTCGCCGCCGGAAGGGCGCTCGCCGAGGCGATGGAACGGACGGGAGCCGAGGCGGGATCGGTGGTGGTGCTCGATCCCGCCACCGGGGCGATCCTCGCCATGGTCAACCTGCCCACCTACGACCCGAATGAGCGAGGCTCGATCCCGGACGAGGCGCTGCGCAACCGCGCCGTGACCGACGTCTTCGAGCCCGGTTCCACACAGAAGGTGGTGACGATCTCCGGTGCGCTCGAGTCCGGCCTCGTCGCCCCCGGGACGTCGTACCAGATCCCGGATGAGATCGCCATCCAGGACACGGTGTTCGAGGATTTCACCGACCATGCGGACGTGCTCACGGTCACCGAGATCGTCACCTACTCCTCCAACCTCGGCACGATTCTCATCGGAGAGCAACTCGGGGCGCGACGCCTGCATACCTTCATGGCGGCGTTCGGCGAGGGCACCGTCACCGGAATCGATTTTCCGGGTGAGGCTTCGGGTGTGCTGCGCGAACCCGAGGAGTGGTGCCTGACCACGTGCGTCGCCGGCACCTCGATCGGCTATCACGTGTCCGTCACCGCCCTGCAGATGGCGATGGTGTACGCCGCCGTGGCCAACGACGGCATCTGGGTGCAGCCGCACCTCGTCGCCGAGATCGTTGATGCCGACGGGACCCGCGTGCCATTCGATTTCCTGAAGCGACGCGTGCTCTCTGCGGCGACGGCCGAGCAGATGCGCTCGATGCTCCAGGCGGTGGTCGAGGTCGGCACCGGATCCTTGGCCGCGGTCCCCGGATACCGTGTCGGCGGGAAGACCGGCACGACCGAGAAGTATCTGGAAGACAGCCAGGCGTACAGCGAGGACGAAGTCGTGGCGAGCTTCATCGGCATGGCCCCCATCGACGTCCCCCGGGTGGTCGTCGCCGTCGTGCTCGACTCGCCGCGCACAGATGCCACCGGGGGACGGGGGGCGGCTCCGGTCTTCTCCGCAGTGACACTGGCGGCACTCAATCAACTGGGGGTCGCACCCGATGCCGGCTGATCCCATCACCCTCGCTGCGCTCGCACCGGTGTGCCGGGGCGTCGTTTTCGGTGACGGCGCAGTCGCCGTCACCGACGTAACGCACGACTCCCGCGCCGCCGGTGTCGGCGTGCTGTTCGTCGCGGTGAGGGGACGCACCACCGACGGACACCGGTTCGTTCCCACCGCGGTGGCGGCGGGGTCTCCCGCGGTCTGCGTGGAGGTTCGCGACGATGCCGTCCGGGTGCCGGCGCTGGTGGTGGCCGACACCCGGGCCGCGCTGGCGCCGCTTGCCGCCGAGGTGCACGGACGGCCATCCGACCGGCTGCGTCTCGTCGGGGTGACCGGGACGAACGGCAAGACCACCGTCACCCATCTCATCGAGAGCATCTGTCGGCGCGCCGGCATTCCCGAGGCAATGGCCGGAACGGTGGGGGCGAGGATTCGGGGGCGGTTCGTCCCGATGGTGCGCACCACCCCGGAGGCGACGGACTTCCAGCGGATGCTCCGCAGGATGGTCGACGCCGGGGTCGACGTGGCCGCGGTGGAGGTGTCGTCCCACGCGCTCAGCCTGGGGAGGGTCGCCGAGACCAGGTTCCGGGTGGGGGCATTTACGAATCTGTCCCAGGATCACCTCGACTTCCACGGAGACATGGAGTCGTACGAGCGGGCCAAGGTCGCCCTGTTCGCGCAATGCGAGCGCGCGGTGGTGTGGATCGACGACGAGGCGGGCCGTCGCGTCGCCGGCGGCCTTTCCCTTCCGGTGATGGCCGTGGGGACGAGCCAAGACGCCGACCTGCGGGTCGGAGGCGTGGCGCTCGCCTTCTCCGGCTCCCGTTTCTCCCTCGGCAACGGCAGTCGATCGCTGGAACTCGAGGTGCCGCTGGCCGGGCGGTTCAACGTGGCCAATGCCGCGCTGGCGGCAGCCTGTGCCCGCAGCCTCGGCATCGATGACGGCGCGATCGCCGCGGGGATCGCCTCGGTGGATCGGGTCCCGGGCCGCTTCGATTTGGTGGCGACCGGCGGCGGCTTCACCGTGGTCGTCGATTACGCCCACACCCCCAACGGGATCGTGGCGGTGATCGGGGCGGCGCGGGAGATCCTCGCGGGTTCGGGGCGCGTCATCGTGGTCGCCGGCGCCGGCGGTGACCGTGACCGGGCGAAGCGCCCCCTCATGGGGAGCGCCGCCTGCCGAGCAGATGTCGCAGTCCTCACCACCGACAACCCCCGCAGCGAGCGGCCGGAGGACGTCCTCGCCGAGGTCGTGGCCGGGTCACACGGACCGGCAGAGGTGATCGTCGAGATCGACCGCCGCCGGGCCATCTCCCGCGCCGTCGGGGTTGCCCGGCCCGGCGACGTCGTGCTCCTCCTCGGCAAGGGCCACGAGCAGACACAGGACTTCGGCGACCGAGTCGTTCCCTTCGACGATCGAGTGGTTGCCGTCGAGGAGGCTGAGAAGCTGTGAAGTGGGATCTCGACTCGGTTGCAGCCACCATCGGTGGGGTCGCCGTCGGCACTGCCACGATCACCTCGGTCGTGATCGACTCGCGTCGAGCCGCCCCGGGAGCGCTCTTCGTGGCGCTACGCGGAAAGGCTGCCGACGGCCACGAATTCGTAACGGCGGCGTTTGCCGCGGGTGCCGCGGCGGCGCTGGTCGAACCGGGACGCCTCCCCGAGGGCGCCGCCGGGGTCGAGACCGCCGATCCGCTCACCGCCCTCGCCGCCCTCGGCGCCCGCCGCCGCACGGAGCTGTCGGCTCCGGTGGTGGCGGTGACCGGCAGCACCGGAAAGACGACGACCAAGGACCTGATCGCCGCAGCAGTTGGACCGGGCGCCTACGCCGCCCCGAGCTCGTACAACAACGAGATCGGGGTGCCGCTCACCGTGCTCGCCTGCCCGGACGATGCCGTCGCCCTGGTGGTGGAAGTGGGAAGTCGGGGCTTGGGGCACATCGCGGCTCTCGGCGGGGTGATCCGTCCGGACGTCGCCGTGATCACCAACGTCGGCCCCGCCCACCTCGAGATGTTCGGCGACATCGACACCGTTCGTCGTGCCAAGTGGGAGCTCGTTGCGGCACTCTCCCCACAGGGAGTCGCCGTGCTCCCGGTGGCCGATCCCGTTCTCCTCACGATGCGCCGGGGACCGATGATCACCTTCGGCGAGGACCCCTCTGCCGACGTCGCCGCACAAGACGTGACCGTCGACCCCCGGGGAAGGGCATCGTTCACCATGCTCCACGCCGGGAAACGGGCTCACATCGTCCTCGCCGCCGCGGGACGCCACCAACCGACCAATGCCGCGGCTGCGGTGGCCGCCGCACTCGCCTTGGGGGTGGATTTCGCCGAGGCGGCCGGCCGGCTCTCCGGAGTGCGGCTGTCGCCGTGGCGGATGGAGGTCGTGGAGAGGTCCGTCCTCGGAGGAACGGTTCTCGTGGTCAACGACGCCTACAACGCCAACCCGGCCTCGATGGAGTCGGCTCTGACGACGGTGGCCGCCATGCCGGGTCGACACGTCGCGGTCCTCGGGATGATGCACGAGCTCGGCGCCGCTTCCCCGGCTCTGCACGAGGAGGTGGGACGGCGAGCCGCCGCGCTCGGCTTCATGGTGGTCGTGGTCGGCGAGGACCCCGGTATCGCCAGAGGAGCGGGCACGGCCGTCGTGGCCGCGGTCGGTGACCTGGTCGAGGCGGCCGAGGCCGTCGCCGGCCGGCTCCGTCCCGGGGACGTCGTACTGGTCAAGGCGTCGCGAGCGACCGGACTCGAACGGCTCCCGGAACTGATCGGAGGAGGTGCTGCGGCATGATCGCGATGCTGCTTTCGGCGGGTGTGGCCTTTTTCGTCACGATCCTGGCGACGCCGGTGGCGATCCGGTTCTTCCGGGCCCAGGGCATCGGCCAGTTCATCCAGGACGAGGTCGATCACGCCCACAAGCAGGGGACCCCGACGATGGGGGGTCTGGTGATGATCCTCGCCGTGGCGATGGGATGGCTCGCCGGACATCTCGATGCCCGCACCCCGGCGGGGGACGTCAGCCTGAACTTCAAACCGTTCCTCACCCCGGGGCTGCTGGTGCTGCTCGCATTCGTCGGCATGGGTCTCATCGGCTTCCTCGACGACTTCGCCAAGGTCACCAAGGCACGCAATCTCGGTCTGAAGAAGCGCTGGAAGTTCGCCGGTCAGCTGGCCATCGCCGGACTCTTCGCCTGGGGCGCCGTGGGCTACGGCGCCAGCACCGAAATGGCTTTCACCCGGCCGCTGGGGATCGACCTCGGCTGGTTCTACGTGGTCTGGGTCCTGCTCTTGTTCACCGCGGCCTCGAACGCGGTGAACTTCACCGACGGGCTCGACGGGCTCGCCTCGGGCTCCGCCGCCCTGGTGTTCGGCGCGTTCATGATCATTTCGTTCTGGCAGTTCCGTCATCCCGAGTTCTATGCGGTGGTCGGCACGCTGGAGATGGCGATGCTCTCCGCAGGCCTCGTCGGGGCCACCCTCGGGTTCCTGTGGTGGAATGCGGCTCCGGCACAGATCATCATGGGCGACACCGGGTCGCAGGCCCTCGGCGGCGCCATGGCCGCCCTTGCCCTGCTCACCAACACCCATCTGCTCCTGGTCGTGCTCGGCGGCCTCTACGTGTTCGAGACCGTCTCGGTGATCGTGCAGGTGGTCGCGTTCCGCGGCTTCGGCAGGCGCATCTTCCGGATGGCGCCACTCCATCACCACTTCGAATTGAAGGGCTGGCCCGAGACCACCGTGATCGTCCGCTTCTGGATCCTGGCGGCACTGTTCGTGGCGTTCGGCCTCGGGCTGTTCTACGGCGACTTCATCACCTCGGGAGGGATCGGATGACGGCACTCGTCATCGGTGCAGCCATCAGCGGGCGGGCCGCGGCGCGTCTCCTCCGTTCCCGGGGTGAGAAGGTGATCGTCTACGACTCCGATCCGGCCGCAATCGCCGGCGTCGATGCCGACGCCACCCATGGCGGGGCCTGGGATCGGTCGCTGCTCGACGGTGTCGATCTGGTCGTGCCCAGCCCGGGCGTGCCCGAGCATGCTCCACCCGTCGCCGATGCCCTGGCCGCAGGGCTCACGGTGTGGAGCGAGTTGGAGCTCGGCTACCGCAACGTGCGGCTCCCGATCCTGGCGGTCACCGCCACCAACGGGAAGACGACCATCACCGAGGCGGCGGCGGCGATGCTCGCGGAGTCTGGTCTGCGGGCGGCGGCAGTCGGCAACATCGGCGACCCGCTGTGCGGGGTGGACGATCGGGAGTGGGACGTGCTGGTGGTGGAGGCGTCGTCGTTCCAGCTCCGGTTCGTCGACAGCTTCCACGCCGTCGCCGCGGTACTGCTCAATGTCGCCCCGGACCACCTCGACTGGCACCTCACGATGGAGCGGTACGCCGCCGCCAAACAGCGTGTGCTGGAACGCCAGACCGGCGACGACATCGTCGTTTTCGACGCCGACGACCCGGGGGCCATCGTCGCCGTGGCGCCGGCGACCGCGCGTAAGGTGCCGGTGAGCGCCGACCGGGTACCGGCCGGTGGGTGGGGGGTGGCCGGCGGAGTGCTTCGGGTCGGCGCCGCCGCGATCCCGCTGACCGGCATGGTTCGTGACGACGCCGCGTTCGTGGTCGACATCGCCGCCGCCGCCGCCGGTGCGCTCCACCTCGGCGCCGATCCGTCCGCCGTCGAGCGGGCGGCCCGGGCCTATCGCACGGGGAAGCATCGGCGGCAGATGGTGGGAACGTGGGCCGGAGTCACCTGGGTCGACGATTCCAAGGCGACGAATCCGCACGCCGCCCTGGCTGCGATCCGCGCCTACCCGTCGGTGGTGCTCATCGCCGGAGGGAGGGCGAAGGGTCTCGACGTGGCGCCCCTTGCCGCCGAGGAGAACGTCCGGGCGATCGTCGCCATCGGCGAGGCCGCTCCGGTGCTGGCCGCGGCGTCACCGCGGACCATCGTGGCGGCCACACTCGAGGAGGCGGTCGTCGTCGCCGACGGGATCGCCCGGGAAGGCGACACGGTCCTACTCGCTCCGGGCTGTGCCTCGTTCGACATGTTCCGCTCATACGGCGATCGCGGCGACCGCTTCGCCGCCGCCGTCCGCATCCGGAAGGAGGCCTGAGGTGGCCGGAGTCGTCGCCGTACCGTCGTCGCGTGCGGCGGTTCGCCGCGCCCTCATCTACGAACGGGGAGTCTCGCGATCGATCGGGTTCGTCCTCGTGCCGGTCGTGCTGCTGATCGTGGTCGGACTGGGGGCACTGCTCTCGGCCTCGTCGGTGGTCGGCCTGCGCGAGTCCGGTGATGGTCTCTTCTATTTCAAGCGCCAGGTGGTGTGGCTGGTGGGCGGCGTGGTGGCCATGGTGATCGCGGCCTTGATCCCGCTGCGCTGGTGGCGGCGGATGTCATTCCCGCTCTTCGTGGGGAGCGTGGCGCTGCTCGCCGCCGTGGTGGCGTTCGGGGTGCGGGCCAACGGGGCGACGCGGTGGCTCATCATCGGCCCGGTCTCGGTGCAGCCATCGGAGATCGCCAAGCTCACCACCGTGCTGTTCCTGGCGACCCTGGTGAGCAGGCGGGAGCATCACATGGACCGTCCATGGGCGTTCCTGTGGCCGTTGCTGTGCTCGGTCGGGCTGGTGGGGGCGCTGGTGATGGTGCAGCCCGACCTGGGGACCACGCTGCTGGTCTCCGCCGGCGGGTTTGCCATCGTGTTGGCGAGCGCCGCCCCGCTCGGTCTCGTGCTCGGAAGCGCAGTTGCGGGATCCTGCGTCGCTTTCGTTCTCGCCTACTCCTCGCCGTATCGGTGGGCGCGGATCACCGGATTCCTCGACCTGCAGAGCGATCCGCTGGGCAACTCGTACCAGGCGGTGCAGAGCCTCGTCGCACTGGGGACGGGAGGAATGTGGGGCGTCGGCCTCGGGGCGAGCCGGGCCCGCTGGTCGTTCTTGCCCAATGCGCACACCGACTTCGTCTTCGCCATTCTCGGCGAGGAGACCGGTCTCGCCGGATCCCTGAGCGTGATCGCCCTGTTCGCGGTATTCACCGTGGCCGGGCTCGCCATCGCCCGCCGGTGCACCGACCGGTTCGGCCGCCTGGTTGCGGTCGGCATCACCACCTGGCTGTCGGTTCAGGCGATCGTCAACATCGGAGGTGTCACCGGCATCCTTCCCATCACCGGCGTTCCGCTGCCCTTCGTTTCGTTCGGTGGAAGCGCCCTCGTGATCTCGCTGGTCGCCGTCGGAGTGCTGGTGAGCGTGGCCCGCCACCCGGTCGAGTTCGAGGTGGCGGCGCGGTGACGATGGCCATCGCCGCGGCCGGTACCGGGGGGCACGTCTATCCGGCACTCTCCATCGCTGCGGCGCTCGAGGAGCGGGGGGTACCCCGGGAGAGCCTGTTGTTCCTCGGGGGCGACCGCTTCGAGGCGAGAGCGGTACCCGAGGCCGGGTACCGCTTCGTCGGCTTCGATCTCACCAGGCTGCACCGCCGGTTCACGGTGGAGAATCTGCGCATCCCGATCGTCGTGCGGCGGTCGGCGGCGGCGATGGCCGATGTGCTGCGGCGGTCCGGCGTGTCTGTGGTGCTGGCGATGAGCGGCTATGTGACGATCCCGGCGGCGCTGGCGGCACGGCAGGCCGGCGTGCCCTTTGTGGTTCACGAGCAGAACTCCGACCCCACGCTGTCTGCGCGCTTCGGAGCCCGCCGCGCTCGCATGACGCTGCTCGGTCTCCCGGGAAAGGCGGAGCGTCTGGCTCGATCCGAGGTGGTCGGCAACCCCCTGCGGCCCGCCCTTGCCGCATTCGACCGCAACACACTCCGCGGTCGGGCGCGGTCGGCCTACGGTCTTCCCATGGAGGGCCCGGTGGTGGGAATCCTGGGCGGCTCGCTGGGGGCACGGGCTCTGAATGAGGCTGCGGCCGGGATCGTGTCCGCGGCGGGAGTCCCGGTGCTCCATCTCACCGGCCCCGAGGCGCACGGCATCGGGAAGGTCGTCGACCCCTCGCTACCGTGGGTGAGGCTCCCCTTCGAGACCCATATGCAGAACTTCTACGCCGCCGTCGATCTCGTCGTGTGCCGCGCCGGTGCGATGACGGTGAGCGAGCTCGCCGCCACGGCGACACCGGCGGTGTTCGTCCCGCTCGAGCGGGTCGGTCAGGTCGCCAATGCCCGGGTACTCACCTCCGTCGGCGGAGCGGTGATCGTCGCCCAGGATGAGATCCGGCGCCTCCCCGGTGTCGTGGCCGGGCTGATTTCCGACGAGTCCGGTCGCACCGGCATGGCACGAGCTTGCGCGGCGACGGCGAGGCCGGACGCCTCCCGGTTAGTGGCCTCCCGCCTCCTCGGGGTCGCCGGTGGCTGAGCTCCTCGATCGGCGGCGCATCCACATCGTTGGAGCCGGCGGAGTGGGCATGTCGGGTCTGGCCAAGATCCTCGCCCAGGCGGGTCACCGCGTCACGGGATCGGATCTCAAGCCGGGGCATGCGCTCTCGGCGCTCGACGGGGCCGGTATCGAGACCTGGATCGGGCACCGGCCCGAATCGGCGCGATCCTGGGATCTGGTGGTCGCCTCCAGTGCGGTTCCCGATCGGGATCCGGAGCTGTCGGCGGCGAGGGCCGCCGGGGTCGAGGTGTGGGAGCGACCCAGGCTGCTCGACGAGATCACACGACGCCTGCCGACGATCGGTGTCACCGGCACCCACGGGAAGACATCGAGCACGGCGATGCTGGTCGCCGCCCTGCGTGCCCTCGGTCGCGACCCGTCGTTCATGGTGGGCGGCGAGCTCGTCGATCTCAACACGAATGCCCACCTCGGCGAAGAGGAGCTGTTCGTCCTCGAGGCCGATGAGGCGTTTGGGACATTCCTCGGCTTGCACCTGCGCGGACTGGTGGTGACCAACGTCGAGGCGGACCACCTCGATCACTACGGGACCGTCGAACGGCTCGAGGCGGCCTTCTCCCGGGTGGCCGGGGCCGTGGAGGGCCCGGTGGTGGCCTGTCTCGACGATGCCGGGGGGCGCCGGCTCGCCGGTTCCGTGCCCGGTGTCATCGGATACGGCACGGCCGACGACGCCCGCTGGCGAGTCACGCTCCTGGAGCACGGCCCGTCCTCAGTGGGATTCGTGCTCGAGGGGCCCGCCGGTCGGGTGCCGGTCGCCGTTCCCAAACCCGGCGAGCACGTGGCGCGCAACGCCGCGGGAGCGCTCGCCCTCATCGGTGAGCTGGGCATCGACGTTGCCGCAGCCGCCGAGGGTTTGCGCGGGTACGCCGGGGTGCGCCGCCGCTTCGAGGTGCGGGGGCGGGTTGGGGGAGTCGTTGTGGTCGACGATTACGCTCATCACCCGACCGAGGTGACTGCCAGCATTGCCGCCGCCACGCTCGGCCACCCGGACCGGGTGGTGGCGGTCTTCCAACCGCACCGTTTCACCCGCACCGCCGACCTCGGCGCGGCATTGGGGCGCGCTCTGGCGGGAGCGCACCGGGTGTTCGTCACCGACGTGTATGCCGCCGGTGAAGCCCCCATTCCCGGGGTCACCGGGCGGGTGGTGGCGGAGGCAGCAGCCGCCGCCGGTGCCGAGACCACGTATGTCCCGCGCCGGAGTCAGCTGGCCCGAGCCGTGGCCGATGCGGTCCGCTCGGGCGACCTGGTGCTGCTCATGGGCGCCGGCGACATCACCCTGGTGGCGGACGAGATCAATCCGCTGCTGGTCGATCGATCGTGACCGCGCGAGAGCTGCTCGCAGCCGCCGCAAGGCTGCGAGAGGATGTTCCGCTGGCCCCGTTGACCACCTACCGATTCGGTGGTCCGGCCCGATACCTGGTCGAGGCCGAGACCGAGGAGGACCTGGTGGCCGCCGCCCGACTCGCCGCCGAGGAGCATCTGCCGGTGTTCGTGCTCGGCCGGGGGAGCAACGTCGTCGTCTCCGACCGCGGTTTCGCCGGGGTCGTGATCCGGCAGGGGACGGGATTCGCTCGACGGACCATGGACCGCGGCGGCGTCATCTCCGCAGGAGCAGCCGTGCCGCTTCCGGTGCTCGCCCGGGAGGCGGCCCGCGCCGGGCGGGGCGGCCTCGAGTTCTTCGTGGGAATCCCCGGTAGCGTCGGCGGAGCGGTGCGGATGAACGCCGGCTGCCACGGAAGCGATACCGGTTCCCGGCTGATCACGGCGCGGATCGTGTCGCTCCGATCGGGGGCCGTCGGAGAACGCGCACCGACCGACCTCGAGCTGTCGTATCGGCACTCGAACCTCTCCGACGAAGACGTCGTCGTGTCGGCGAGATTTCACACGGATCCCGTGGATCCGCAAGAGGCGGAGTTGCGAATCCGCGAGATCACCCGGTGGCGGAAGGAGACCCAGCCGGGTGGGACCCTCAACGCCGGGAGTGTCTTCAAAAATCCAGCTGGGGACGCCGCGGGGCGCATCATCGACTCCCTCGGGCTCAAGGGCCTGCGCGTCGGTGCGGTCGAGGTTTCGATGCGCCATGCGAACTTCTTCGTGGCGGATGCCGGAGCCACCGCCGCAGACGTCTACGCCTTGGTCGGCGAGGTGCAACGCCGGGTCCACGAGTCGACGGGCATCGTTCTCGAACCGGAGTTGCGGTTTGTGGGGGAGTTCGATTGACCGACGGGCCGACCACCGGGCAGCCGGGGCGCAGGGTGTGGCCGTGGATGACCCTGGCGGCGCTCGTCGCCGCCGCCGGTTTCGCCCTCCACTCGCCGTGGTTGGCGTTGCACGAGATCGAGATCGTCGGGGCGGTGCATGCCGATCCTGCGCCGTTCATCGCCGAAGCCGGGATCGGCGAAGGTGCGATCCTGATCTGGGTCGACACCGGGCGCGTCGCGCGGGCCGTCGCCGCCGACCCTTGGGTAGCCGACGTCCGCGTGGAGCGGGTGTGGCCGGATCGGCTCGTCGTCGAGGTGCTCGAGCGGGTGCCGGTGGCGTGGATCGAGGGGATCACCACCTGGATGCTGGTCGCCTCCGACGGGACTGTGCTCGATACCGGGGAGGCGCCCGGTGGCGGACATCTGCGGGCCGCGCTCGCCTTCCCCGATCTGGTGCCGGGTGACCGGCCGGCCGACCCGACCTGGGGCGAGATCGTCGATCTCGCCAACACCTTGCGCGACGACATCGGGGGCACCATGACCGTCGAGCTTCGCGGCACCGAGTTGTGGACCGAGACGTCCGGCCATCCCGTGCGGCTCGGGTACCCCATCGACCTCGCCGACAAGGGGCGCACCCTGCTCGCCCTCCTTCAGGTGGAAATCCCCTTCGGCGCGACGATCGACGTGTCGTCACCCCTGCGCCCCGCGATCAACGACGGTACGGAGACGACCAGTCCTCAAGCTGCCGTCGAGGGTTCCGACAACGAGGTGTGATGTTTCGGTCGAGGCCCGACTATCCTTTTTCGCGTTCCCATCGGGCGAGGACCCGACAGGTCTAAGTTTTGCCCGAGGAGGCCGCAACGTGACGTCGAACGATGGACTCCAGAGCTACCTGGCCGTCATCAAGATCGTCGGTGTCGGCGGAGGCGGTGTCAATGCGCTCAACCGGATGATCGAGGCCGGCCTGCGCGGCGTCGAGTTCATCGCGGTGAACACCGACGCGCAGGCCCTGCTCATGTCCGACGCCGACGTGAAGCTGGACATCGGGCGCGAACTGACTCGTGGACTCGGAGCAGGCGCCGACCCCGAAGTGGGAAAGGCTGCCGCCGATGCGCATCGTGACGACATCGAGGATGCACTGCGTGGCGCCGACATGGTCTTCATCACGGCCGGAGAGGGAGGTGGCACCGGTACCGGGGCGGCCCCCATCGTGGCCGAGGTGGCACGGAGCATCGGGGCGCTCACCGTAGCGGTGGTGACCAGGCCGTTTGGGTTCGAGGGCCGTCGGCGGTCGCTTCAGGCGGAACAGGGGATCGCCAACATGCGCAATGTGGTCGACACCCTGATCGTGATCCCGAACCAGCGCCTCCTCGAGCAGGCCGATACGCAGACGTCGATGCTGGATGCCTTCATCATGGCCGATGAGGTGTTGTTGCACGGGGTCGGCGGCATCACCGATCTCATCACGACGCCCGGGCTGATCAATGTCGACTTCGCCGACATCAAATCCGTCATGTGGGGTGCCGGTACCGCGGTCATGGGCATCGGGAAGGCGACGGGGGAGAACCGGGCCGCTCAGGCGGCGGCGAAGGCGATGTCCTCTCCGATGCTCGAGAACGGTGTCGAGGGTGCGAGTGGGGTCCTGCTGTCCGTGGCGGGCTCGTCGGCGATGACCCTGCACGAGGTGAACGAGGCCGCCACCGCGATCGCCCAGAATTGCACCCCGGACGCCAACGTCATCTTCGGGGCGACCGTGGACGACAGCCTCGGTGAGGTCATCCGTGTGACGGTGATCGCCGCCGGGTTTGGACGCCCCGCATCGACGGGAGGCGGCGTCGACCGGACGCGCTTCCGCTCTCCATCGGTGGAGATCTCCGCCGGACCGCGCTCCGAGGGGAGCGCCGAGCGTACGCCGGCGCCTTGGCCCGACACCGGCGGCGACGCCCTCGACGACCTGGAGATCCCCGACTTCCTTCAGGGATGATCCGCCCCGGGACCGTGCCCGGGGTGGTGTTCGGAACCGCCTCCGACGGTGATGCCCGTCGCGACGAGCGTGCGCGCCGGCGTCTCTCCGCCGCCGCCGGAGTCGTTCCCGACTGGGCCTGGATGCGCCAGGTGCACGGCGCGACGGTGGTCTGCGCCACCGCAGCCGGCGTCCTCGGTGAGGCAGACGCCGCGTACACCAAGGTTCCCGGGCTCCCGCTGGCGGTGGGGACTGCCGACTGCTTCCCGATCGTGCTCGTGGGAGATGGGATCGTCGGGATCGCTCACGCCGGATGGAGGGGCGCCGCCGACGGAGTGGTGCGGACATTGCGCGCCGCGATGACGGCGGCAGGAGGTGCGCCGAACACGGCTGCGATCGGTCCCGGTATCGGGCCCTGTTGCTTCGAGGTCGGGGCCGAGGTGGCGGCGCGGTTGCCGGGGTGCGAGGCTCTCACCACCTGGGGCACGATGAGTGTCGACCTGCGCCGGGCGATCCGGAGGGATCTGGCGGGCCTCGAAGTGTGGGTCGCCGAGTCGTGCACGATGTCGGATGACGGGTTCCACTCATACCGGAGGAACGGGACGACGGAGCGGCAGGTGACGGTGGCATGGATACCGGACTGAGCTCGGTTCGCCTGCGGGTGGCTGCTGCGGCGGCTCGCAGCGGCCGCGCTCCCGCATCGGTGGTCGTGGTGGCCGTGAGCAAGAGTGCTTCCGATGGTGCGGTGCTCGCGGCGCACGAGGCGGGTGTGCGCGACTTCGGCGAGAACCGCGCCCACGATCTCACCGACCGGGTTCCGCGGCTACCCGGTGACATACGCTGGCATTTCGTGGGACGTCTGCAGACGAACAAGGTGCCGCGGGTCCGCCCGGTCGTACACCTGCTCCACTCCCTCGACCGGCTCGAGCTCGCCTCCTCCTGGGTTCGCGGCGGCGGCGTTTCTCCTCCGGCCCTGGTGCAGGTCAACGTGTCCGGGGAGCCGCAGAAGGCGGGGGTCTTCCCGGGCGATGCCGCCCCACTCATCGACGCCGCGCTCGGTATGGGCATCGACGTGCGCGGCTTGATGACGATCCCACCGCTCGCCACCAGCGGTGAAGCGGCGCGGCCGCATTTCGCCGCGCTGCGCGAGCTCCGCGATCGCTTGCGCGGTGAGTTCCCGACCCTCACGGAGCTGTCGATGGGAATGACCGACGACTTCGAAGTCGCAGTCGAGGAGGGTGCAACAATCTTGCGTGTCGGACGGGCTATCTTTCGAGTATCCCCGGAAGAGGGTTGAGGCCAATGGGCTTGTGGCACAAGACGATGTTCTATCTTGGACTCGTCGATGAGGATCGGGTCGGGATCGATGAACCCGAGACGTCGCGAGCCCGCCCCGAGCCCCGGCGGCCTTCCGCTCCCGCCTCCGAGCCACCCGGCCCGACGATGCAACGTCCACCGCGGACGCAGGAGCCCGCCGCCGAGCCGGCGCGACCGATGCGGAGCAAGGGGGCGTATCACGCCGAGGAGCCGCCGGACGCGTCGCGGGTCCAGGTCTCTCCGGGCTCCGGGCCGCATCGGGCGGTCGGGAGTGCCCCGCGCGAGCCCCAGGTGATCCGGGCCGGCTATCCCACGGTGCAGGGTCGGCGGGTCGAGCCGCCCATGGCGCCGAAGCGCCGGCCGATGGCGGATCGGGCCCTCACCGATGCCGGGGTGGTGGTCCAGCCGCCTGATCGCCCGCCGGCGCGGTCGATGAGTAGTGCCGATCCGGAGTCGCAGGTCATCGTCGCCCGGTCCTACAACGACGCCCAGGTGCTGGCGGATCACATCCGGGCGAGCGTCCCGGTGGTACTCGATCTGCGCAAGGTCGAGCCGGCGATGGTGCGCCGTCTCGTGGACTTCTCCAGCGGCCTCACCTACGCGCTGGGTGGGTCGATGCGCAAGATCGGCCAGGGAGTCGTGCTCGTCACCCCGGCGAGCGTCAACATCAGCCGCGAGGAGCGGCGCCGCCTCACGGAACTCGGCTATTACCAGGCATCTGAAGAAGGCTGACGGGTGTCGGTGATCTGTTTCCTCATTCAGGCGTACGCCATCGTCGTCTTCGCTCGCATCGTCTTGGAGTGGATTCCGGTTTCCTTCGACCATCCGGTGGCGCGGGTCCGGTCGGTACTGCGCGCGGTCACCGAGCCTCTGCTCCGTCCGTTGCGGGCGGTGGTTCCCCCGATCCGCATGGGGGATGTCGGCCTCGACCTCTCCCCACTCGTACTCGTGCTCGGGCTCAGCCTGCTCGCCGGGGTGATCTGCTGACGCGGGGAGGGTGCGTCGATCGGCCTTGATCTCCGCGGCCTCGCGATGGTCGTTCTCAGGCGCGTGCGATCGCCAGCGTGATCGGTTCGCCGGCGGCGTCGAGCGGCTCCCCGCCCGCTGTCGCCGCTTCGATTGCGACCGCCAGGACCTCGCCGGCGATCCACGCTCCGTGGCGCGCCATCACTTCGGCGACCTGAGTCGAGGGAGACGACCAGCGCAGCACGATCCGGTCGGACACGTCGAGGCCGGCGGCGCGCCGCGCCGCCTGCACCAGTTTGACGACCTCGCGGGCGGTGCCCTCGAGCGCTAGTTCCGGCGTGATCACCGTATCGAGGGCAACCGCCAACCCGTCCCCGGCGGACACCACGAGTCCGGTGTGGGGGGCCCGGTCGACGACGAGGTCGGCCGCCGACAGGGGCTCGCCGGCGACCACGACGGAGCCCGCTGCCAGTGCGGCGGCGACCTGCTCGGAGGTCAGGGCGGCGACCGCTGCCGCCATCTGGGGCATGCGGGCGCCGAAGCGAGGCCCGAGGGTGCGGTAGTTGGCCTTGGCGCTGACGTCGGCGAGTGCCGTCTCGTCCTCGGAGGTCACGACGGCTCTGACATTGAGCTCCTCCATCAGCAGCGAGGCATGGTCGGCGACCGCGGCCCGGATCGCCGGATCGTGGCTGACCACCATGAGCCGCGCCAGCGGCTGACGGGTGCGGATCGCCTCGGCAACTCGAAGGCCGCGACCCAGTCCGACGACACGGCGGACGACCGCCATCGCCTCCTCCAGTTTCACGTCGATCAGTGACGGATCGGCCTGTGGGTAGTCCTCGTGGTGCACGCTGGCAGGGCCGGCGGCGGCGCCGCGGTGGGCGACGACCAGGTCCTGGTACATGGTCTCGGTCACGAAGGGGAGCACCGGGGCCATGAGTTCGGCGAAGGTCACCAGGACCTCGTACAGGGTGGCGAAGGCGGCGAGGGCGTCGTCTCGTGCGTCGGTACGGCTGGTCCAGAACCGGCGACGGGACCGCCGGATGTACCAGTTGGTGAGGTGGTCGACGAAGTCGATCAGCGGCGGCACGACGTTGTAGAGGTAGTAGCCCTCCATCTCGTGGTTCACCCGCCTCACCAGGCTCTGCAGCACCGAAAGGATCCAGCGATCGACTTCGGGCCGGTTCGCCGGTTGGGGCGCCGCCGCCAAATCGGCCGTGGTGAGACCCTCGGCTGCGGCGTAGGTCGTGAAGAACGAGTAGGCGTTCCAGTAGGGGAGCATGACGGTGCGCACCACCTCGCGGACTCCACGCTCGGAGAATCGCAGCGGCTCCGCCCTCATCACGGGCGAGTTGATGAGGTAGGCGCGGAGAGCGTCGGCGCCGGTCGACTCGATGAGACCGAGGGGATCGGGGTAGTTCTTGAGGCTCTTGGACATCTTGCGGCCGTCCTCGGCGAGGATCAGTCCGTTGACGACGCAGTTGCGGAACGGGATCGAGTCGAACAACGCGGTGGCGTGGACCATGAGGGTGTAGAACCAACCCCGGGTCTGGTCGAGCCCCTCGGCGATGAAGTGAGCCGGGAAGCCCCGTTCGAACCGTTCCTTGTCCTCGAACGGGTAGTGGTTCTGCCCGTAGGGCATGGCACCCGATTCAAACCACCCGTCGAGGATCTCGGGGATGCGACGCATCGTCCCGGGACACTGCCGACAGGGGAACTCGATGGCGTCGATCACGTGTTTGTGCAGGTCGTCGGGACGCGTCCCCGATCGCGCCTCGAGTTCATCGAGGCTGCCGATGCATTCCCGGTGTTCGGCCCGGTCGCACTCCCACACCGGGATGCACGATCCCCAGAAGCGGTTGCGGCTGATCGCCCAGTCGCGGGCGTTCGCCAGCCAGTTCCCGAACCGGCGGCTCCCGACGTGATCGGGCACCCAGTGGATGGTTTCGTTCAGGGCCGCCATTCGGTCCCGGATCCGTTCGACGGCAACGAACCAGGTGGGGATCGCCTTGTAGATGATCGGGGTGTCGGTGCGCCAACAGAAGGGATAGGAGTGCACAATTCGCTCGCTGCGAGCGAGCGCTCCCCGTTCGGCGAGCATGCGCACCAGGATCGGGTCGGCGTCCTTGACATTCATCCCGGCGACCTCGGGGACGGCGTCGGTGAACCGCCCCACTTCGTCTACGGGGTCCACGAGCAGGTCGACGAGTCCGGCCGCCTGGAACGCCTCGAAGTCGGCCTCTCCGTGGGCGGGGGAGGTGTGGACCAACCCGGTGCCCTCAGTGGTGGACACCTCGGGCCCGGCAACGACCACGAAGGCGCCGCGTTCGGCGAGGTCGGCGAAGTAGGGAAGCGCGGGCGAGTAGCGGGTCCCGATCAGTTCGGAACCTTGGGCGTCGGCCGAAGTGTCGGCCCCCCCGGGCCAGTAGGCGGAGACGCGATCGGCCGCGACCCAGTACGGGCCCGGCGCGCCGCCGAGCGGCGTGGTGACGCGCACATACTGAATCTCGGGGCCGACCTGCACCCCGAGATTCGACGGGATGGTCCAGGGGGTGGTAGTCCACACCAACAAGACATCTCCGGGCACGGCCGGGCCCGCGCCCGCGGTTACCACGAGCCGAAGGGTGAGCGACGGGTCCTCGACGTCCCGATACCCGCCGAGGTTGACCTCGTTGTTGGACAGGGGGGTGGCGGCGCCGTAGGAGTAGGGCAGGACCTTGAACGCTTTGTAGACCAGACCCTGGTCCCACAGCCGCTTGAACACCCACCACACCGACTCCATGAAGTCGGGGTCCATGGTCTTGTAGTCGTCGGCGAAGTCGACCCAGCGGCCGATCCGCCTGGTGATCGACTGCCACGACTCGGTGTTGGCCATCACGCGTCGGCGGCAGGCCTCGTTGAACCGTGCCACGCCGTACTCGACGATCTCGGAGGGACTCGCCAGCCCGAGTTCCCTCTGCACCTCGAGCTCGATCGGAAGTCCGTGCGTGTCCCATCCGAAGCGGCGTACGACGCGATGGCCACGCATCGTCCAGTAGCGGGGAACGATGTCCTTGAGGACACCTGCGAGGAGATTGCCGTAGTGCGGGCTCCCGGTGGGGAAGGGGGGTCCGTCGTAGAAGGTGAACTCGCTATCGGCGGGTCGGCTTTCCACCGACACCGCGAACGCGTCGAGACGGTCCCAGAGGTCGAGGACGGCGCGTTCTTGCTCGGGGAACGAAACCTCGGAGGGCACCCGCTGGAACGGTGTCCGGTCGCTCATCGTCGTTCGTCCTCGGTCGGCGTCGCTGCCGCCGGGACGAGCATGAGGCCCGCGGTGCCACCCGGCTTGCCACCTCGCGGTGGCCTCTCCAGGGTCCCGTGTCGGGGGACGAGGCGGCGGGTTCTACACCGGGGACCGGTTCTTCCCGCGGCTCGGGGGTGATGTCCGCCCGGGCGCCGGCGTCGGCTTCCAGGCGGCGCGTCCCCTTCGGCGCCGTGGCCAAGAAGATACCAGACGCCAGATGCCTGGCGCCTGGTGCCTGGTGCCTGGTGCCTATCTTCTCTCCATGCTCTCCGCGCATCCCGACGGCGTCGTGGTCGAGGTGTGGGTGGTTCCCGGGTCCTCGCGCGATGCCATCGGGGGGATCCACGATGGGGCGCTCCGGGTGCGCACCACCGCACCGGCCGAGGGGGGCGGGGCGAACCGGGCGGCGGCTCGACTGGTTGCCGCCCGTCTCGGGGGGCGTCGCGCCCAGGTCATCACGGGTCACGCCTCGCGGCGCAAGCGGATCCTCGTCTCCGGGGTCGGGCTCGCCGCAGCCGGCGCCGCCCTCGCCGGCGGGAACACCTGATGGCACCGGGTCTTGTTGATGGGCCGATCGGAAGGGGGGATGAGCCCCCGTGCGTGCTATCGTCGCTCGCCGCCAGGGAGGCTCTATGGCTCGCGCTCTCGCCAAGTCCACGAAGGATCGATTTCGGCAACGTCTCGAGGACGAGCGGCAGCGACTGCAGGAGATGATCCGCGACATCGAGGCGGCGCGCGAGGAGGTGCGTCTCACAGAGACGTCTTCCGATCGCAGCCCCGACCCGAACACCGCCGAGGGGGGATCGCTCGCCTTCGAGATGGAAAAGGAGTTGTCCATCCTGGAGAACACCCGCGACATCCTCTCCAAGGTCGAGGAGGCCCTTGCCCGGATCGTCGAAGGCACCTACGGCATCTGCGATGTCTGCGGCGGTGCGATTCCCGTGGCCCGTCTCGACGCGCTCCCGTACACGAAGATGTGCGTGACCTGCGCGTCGGCGCGCCGGTGACCCCGCTCCGCTGGTCTGTGGTCACTGCCTCCGGGGTGTTCGTGCTCGACCAGCTGGCGAAGTGGTGGGCGGTGGCGACGCTTCCCGGCGAACCGATCGTGGTGATCGACGGGTTCCTCGACCTCCGCTATGTAACCAACTCCGGTGCCTCCTTCAGCATGCTGCGAGGAGCCGGTTCGATCATCGCACTGGCGGTGATCGCAATCGTCGTGTTCATCGTGCTGCTCGTCAGGAAGATCGACATCGTCCCTGAGGCCGTCGCCCTCGGCCTCGTGCTCGGGGGAGCGCTCGGGAACCTCGCCGATCGCGTGTTTCGGGGCGGGGGGTGGTTCGACGGGGAGGTCGTCGACTTCATCGACTTCTCCTTCTTCCCTGCGTTCAATGCTGCGGATTCCGCGGTCACCGTCGGCGCCGTGTTGATCCTGTTCCTCGCCTTCTTCCGCAAGTGAGGTTGGTGGTTCCGGTCGAGTACGACGGGGAGCGATGCGACCGCGTCGTGGCGCGACTCGGCGGCATCAGCCGGGCTTCCGCCAGGTCATTGATCATGGCGGGTGGGGTCACCTGTGACGGCGCCGTCGTGGCTGCACCCGGGCAGGCCGTGTCGGCGGGCGGGGTGCTCGCCTTCGACGCGCCGCCGGCTCGGGCGTCCCTCGAGCCGGCGGCGGTGCCCTTCACCGTGGTCTACGAGGACTCCCACCTCGCCGTGGTCGACAAGCCGGCGGGTGTGGTGACCCATCCGGGAGCGGGGGACACCGGAGTGACGCTCGCCGCCGGGGTGTTGCACCGCTGGCCATCGGTCCGCGGGATCGGCAGCGAGAACCGCTGGGGGATCGTGCATCGCCTCGACCGGGACACCTCCGGCCTGCTTGCCGTGGCGCTCACTGCGGAGGCCGAGCGCGGCCTGCGAGCGGCGATCAAGGGGCGCCGGGTCTCCCGCGAGTACCTGGCCCTGGTGCACGGCGCCCCAAGCATCCCGACGGGTACGATCGAGGCTCCGCTGGGCCGGGACCCGGAGCGGCCGATGCGCATGCGGGTGGACCCCATGGGCCGCCCGGCCACCACCCACTACCGTGTGGAAGAGCGCCTCGGTGAGATGACCCTGCTGCGGGTCACGCTGGAAACGGGGCGCACCCACCAGATCCGGGTGCATCTGGCGACGATTGGGCTCCCCGTCGCCGGGGACCCCGTCTACGGCAGGGCGGCAGGAAGTCCCCGGGTCTTTCTCCATGCCGCCCGGCTGGCCTTCGACCATCCGGTGACGGGCGGCCGGGTTGATGCCGTCAGCCCTCTGCCCCCGGACCTCGCCGGGGTCCTCGAGGCGCTGCGCTGATCGGGGCCCCGCGACCACGGTGATTCGGCATGTCTCCGGTGTGGTGGCCGATTGGCTCCTCCCGGAACACCGCGTCGTCCTCGTACAATCGCCCCGATTGACCGAGCGGGAGCGTCGGTTACGGGTGCGGCATCGGCCCCGACGTCCTGCCGCGAGCACGCCCGGTGGCAGATTGCGAACAGGAGGGCTGGACTCATGCGTGTTGGGATTCTGACGGGCGGCGGCGACGTCCCGGGCCTCAACTCATGCATCAAGGCCGTCGTCAACCGCGCCGCCGCGGCCGGCCATGAGGTGCTCGGGCTCCGCCGGGGGTGGGCGGCGTTGGTCGAGACCAATCCCGACGCCCCCGACTCCGCGGCCGCCAACACCGTGGCGCTCACCCCGGGCATAGTGAGGACGGTCGATCGGAGTGGGGGAACCTTCTTGCACACCTCGCGGACCAACCCGGCAAGGGTGCGGCCCGGGGATGTTCCCGAGTTTCTCTCCCCGCGGGGTGAGGGAGAGGCTCCCGTGGACCTCACCGACCATGCCCTGCGCGTGCTCGACCATCTTGGTATCGACGTGCTCATTCCGATCGGGGGTGACGACACACTCTCGTATGGGCTGCGGCTCCACGAGGAGGGCGTACCCGTGGTGGCCATCCCCAAGACGATGGACAACGACGTGCACGGGACCGACTACTGCATCGGCTTCTCCACCGCGGTGACCCGCGGCATCGAGTTCATCCACAACCTGCGCACGAGCACCGGCTCCCACGAGCGCTTGGCCGTCCTCGAGCTGTTCGGCAGGTACAGCGGGGAGACCTCGCTGATCACGGCCTACCTGGCGGGAGTCGATCGGGCCGTCATCTCCGAGGTCCCGGTCGACGTCGACAGGCTCGCCGGGTTGTTGATGGCCGACCGGGCGGCGAATCCGAGCAACTACGCCATGGTGACGATCTCGGAAGGCGCCGTGCTCGAGGGCGGCGAGATGGCCCTGCGGGGAGAAGGAGACGCCTTTGGGCATCGCAAGCTGGGTGGCATCGGCGCTCGGTTGGGCGAGGAGCTCCAGCGCATCACCGGCGTGGGCATCATCCTGCAGGTCTTGTCCTACCTGATGCGGTCGGGGCCGCCCGACTCGCTGGATCTGATGGTGGCCATGAACTACGCGGCGATGGCGACGGACTTGGCGCTCGAGGGAGCTACGGGACGGTTGGTGGTGCTGCGAGGCGGCAGCTACACCAACGTGCCGCTCTCGGTCACCCGCGAAGGAGTGAAACGCGTCGATGTCGCCGAGCTGTATGACTCGGATCAGTACCGGCCCCGGATCCGGCAAGTCGGCGGCAAGCCGATGTTCCTCTACTGATCGGGGTGTGACGGGTGATCGGCATCCCGCCGCGGGGGCGACTGCCCAGGGCCGAACGCGGTCATCCGCAGCGTCGTCGCGGGTGCCGCAGCCGGTGCGAGCGCTCGTCGCCGCCGCCACCCGTCGTGGGTCCTCCGGGATCCACCGAACAGTCGCCATCGACACGATCAGAGGCGGGTCACCTCAGGCGTTCGCGAGGTAGACGTCGATGAAGCGCCGGTAGGAGGCGGCGATCGCGGTGGCGGCATCCTCGAAGGAGGCCGAGCGATCTCGCCATGCTGCCACCGTATCCCACCAGATCGACCGGCCGATGGCGAAGCCGGCGAAACCGGGGATGGGAGCTCCGGTGCGCAGCCAGTGATCGACGCGGGCGTCGTCGGCACCGCGCCCGAGCACGACGCACTTCACCCCGGCGCGTCCTCCCGCCATGGTGAGGGCGGCGATCTCGCGGCACGCGGCGGGGGAGTCGATCCCCTCGATCTTCCACACGTCCGGCTCTACGCCTGCGGCTCGCAGCTCGGTGATGACCTCGAGCATGAGCCCCGGGCGGACGCGCGTGTCGTAGGCGTGGGCATCGCCGCCGACCGACGCCAGCTGCGCCGCCGAGGCGGGGACCAGCAACTCGAAGAGGAACCGCCGCCCGGACTCGTGGAGCCATGAGCCGAGAGCGGCGAGCCGCTCACCCTGCAGCCGCTTGATCTCGCCGCCGTCGTCGGGATTCCAGCGCACGAGGACCTTGGCGAAGGTGGGTTCAAAGGCCTCGATGTGCTTGCGGAAATCCTCTCCGTACTCGAAGTCGAAGGTGTCCTGTCCCGATCGCTCCACCGGCATGGCGAAGGGGACATGGAGTGCGGCGGCCTCGCGGGCAACTGCTGCTCCCATCTCCTCGTCGACGAGGATCCCGGCACCTTCGGGGAGACCGGCGGCATGAGCCAGCGTGAAGCCTTCCCAGACCAGGCGCTTGGCCTCGCGCAGCCGCCGGGTGTCGACCGGCGTCTCGTCCACGATCCCGAACATCTTTTTCTTGAAGCTGCCGCGGTGATCGAAGGCGAGGATGAAGAGGCGACCCTGATATCCCAGTTCCATTTGCACGCTCCGTTCGCGGGAAGTGTACGGCGCACCGGCGGGGCCCCGGAATGCCGGACGGCGACGCCGGGGAGGCTCCTGGTATCGTCACGGGTCACACCCCTGTAATTCGTCGGCGAGGAGCCCGTGTCGGACCGCAGCTTCGTCCACCTGCATCTCCATACGGAGTACTCGATGCTCGATGGGGCGGCACGGATTCCCGATGTCGTCTCCGCCGCGGCCGCCGACGGCCAACCGGCGGTGGGGCTCACCGACCACGGCGTGCTGTACGGGGCCGTCGACTTCTATCAGCAGGCCACCGCCGCGGGCCTCACCCCGGTGATCGGCATGGAGGGGTACCTCACCGCGGGGGCGCGCTTCGATCGCCCCCCGCGCCGCGACGAGGTGCGCTACCACATCACCCTGCTCGCGGTGACCCAGGAGGGCTACGCCAACCTCCTCAAACTCGCCAGCGCCGCGTTCCTCGAGGGCTTCTACTACAAGCCGCGCATGGATCACGAGCTGCTCGCCCGGTATTCCGCAGGTTTGGTGGCGACCACCGGTTGTCTCGGCGGACACGTGCCCCAACTGCTCGCCCCCGACGCCTCGGGGGAGGAGGGGAACGTCGGGGGACAGCGCGACTACGCCGCGGCCCGGGAAGCGGCCGCGATGTACCAGGACATCTTCGGAAAGGACTCCTTCTTCGTCGAGGTGATGGATCACGGCGTGGAGGCGCAGCGGCGCGTACTCCCCGACCTGCTCCAGATCTCGCGGGACATCGGCGCACCGCTGCTCGCCACCAATGACTGCCACTACACCCGGGAGTCGGAGGCCGAGGCCCATGACGCCCTGCTGTCCATCCAGACCGGCTCGGTGATGTCGGATCCGACGCGCTTCTCCTTCCAGGGGAGCGGTTACTACGTGAAGACCGCCCGGGAGATGCGCGCCCTGTTCCCGGACGACGGTTTCCCCGGTGCCTGCGACAACACCCTGCTCGTGGCCGAACGGGCCCAGGTGCGGATGGAGTTCGGGAACATCCTGCTGCCCCACTTTCCGGTTCCGGCAGACGAGACCGAGTCCTCCTACCTGCGGCGTCTCGCCTTCGAGGGGGCACGGGTCCGCTACGGGGACCCGATCCCCGTAGCGGTAGCCGAACGGCTCGACTACGAGCTGTCCGTCATCGAGACCATGGGTTTCCCGGCCTACTTTCTCATCGTGTGGGACCTGATCCGGCACGCCCGGGAGCATGGGATCCGCACCGGGCCCGCGCGGGGATCCGCCGGTGGTTCGATCGTGTCCTATTGCCTCCGGATCACGGAGGTCGACCCAATCACGTTCGGGCTCATCTTCGAGCGTTTCCTCAACCCGGGGCGGAGGGAGATGCCCGACATCGACATGGACTTCGACGAGCGGTACCGCGGGGAGATGATCCGGTACGCGTCGGAGAAGTACGGCTCCGACCACGTCGCCCAGGTCGTCACCTTCTCCACCATCAAGGGGCGCCAGGCCGTGCGTGATTCGGCACGGGTGCTCGGCTTCACCTACGGGCTCGGCGACCGGATCGCCAAGGCGATGCCCCCGGCGATCCTCGGGCGGGATGCCACGATCGACCAATGCCTCACGCCTCCCGGACCGGGGGCCGAGGACTACGAGCGGGACTACTTCACAAACGCCTCCGGTCTGCGCGAGCTCTACGCGTCCGATCCCGACGCCCGCCGGGTGATCGACACCGCCCGCGGTCTGGAGGGACTGCGACGCCAGGACTCGATCCACGCCGCCGCGGTGGTGATCTCGCCGGAGCCGCTCACCTCGATCGTCCCGATCCAACGGAAGGGCGAAGACGCCGAGGTGGTGACGCAGTTCGAGATGCACGCCATCGAACAGCTCGGGCTGCTCAAGATGGACTTTTTGGGGCTGCGCAACCTCACCACGATCGAACGCTGTCTGGAGCTGGTGGGGGAGAACACGGGGACCCGCCCCGACATCGACGGCGTCGCCCTCGACGACCCGGTGGTGTACGAGATGCTCTCCCGCGGCGACGGCATGGGCGTGTTCCAGCTCGAGGGTTCGGGGATGCGGTCGCTCATGCGCAGCCTCCGGCCCGACCGGTTCCAGGATCTCATGGCGCTCATTTCGCTGTATCGCCCGGGTCCGCTCGGCGCCGGTACCCACCTCCTGTACGCCGATCGCAAGAACGGGCGGTCGCCGATCGAATACCCGCATCCCGACCTCGAGCCGGTCCTGTCGGAGACCTACGGCATCATGGTGTACCAGGAGCAGGTGATGCAGTCCGCCCAGGTGATGGCGGGTTTTTCACTGGCGGAGGCCGACACCCTGCGCAAGGCCATCGGGAAGAAGATCCCGGCGGTCATGGCCAGGCAGGAGGAGAGTTTCGTCGAGGGATGTGTCTCGCAGGGCCATCCCCGCGAACTGGCTCGGTCGCTGTTCGCCCTCGTCTCCCATTTCGCCGGCTACGGGTTCAACAAGCCGCACGCCGCCGGCTACGCCCTGGTCGCCTATCAGACGGCGTGGCTCAAGGTGCATCATCCGGCCGAGTACATGGCGGCACTCCTCACCTCGTCGAAGCGCGACAAGGACCGCACGGCGGTGTATCTCAGCGAGTGCCGCACCATGGGGGTGCGGGTGCTCGTCCCCGACGTAAACGCCTCCGAGTCGGATTTCGTCGCCCGCAACGGGTCGATCCCGTTCGGATTGTCGGCGATCCGAAACGTGGGAGAGGGTGTTGTCGAGTTGGTCACCGAGGAGCGGCGCAAGAACGGCGTCTTCGCCTCGTTCCAGGACTTCGTCGACCGGGTCGACCCCGCGGTGCTCAACAAGCGGACCATCGAGTCGCTGATCAAGGCGGGAGCCTTCGACACTACGAGCGCCTCCCGCAAGGGGTTGATCACGGTGTACGAGCAGATGATCGAAGCTGCGATCACCAGGCGCCGCGCCGAGGACATGGGCCAGTTCTCGTTGTTCGGAGCCGAGGAGCCCGCGGTTCGGGCGGGCACTGTCGACATCCCCTTCCAGGAGTGGGACAAGAAGGTCAAACTCGCCTTCGAGAGGGAGATGCTCGGGCTCTACGTCTCCGATCACCCCTTGCTGGGAGTGGAGAGCCAGTTGCGCGCGCTGGCCCGTGCCTCGATTGCATCGCTCGACGAAGTCGCCGACGGGACCACGGTCACCGTCGGAGGCATCGTCGCCGGGGTCAGCCGCAGGTACACCCGCAATGGAGAGCCGATGCTCTATTTCGCACTGGAGGACCTCGAGGCGAGCGTGGAGGTCGTGTGCTTTCCGCGGGTGGTCGCCGAGAAGGGACCTTTCGTTCGCGAGGACGCCATCCTCGTCGTCAAGGCGCGTGTCGATCAGCGGGGAGACGATCTCAAGCTCATCGCCCTCGACCTGTCCGAACCCGACCTCACCCGGGAGCACGCGGTCCGTCTGCGGGTGCGGGCGGCGGCGATGTCGGCGGACCTCGTCGCCAGGCTGGGGGCGATTCTCGCCGATCATCCCGGCACGGTGCCGGTGTACGCCCACCTGGAGACCGAAGGCAAGACCACGGTGGTGCGCATCGGATCGCAGCACGCCGTCGAGCCGCGTGCCGCCCTCTACGCCGATCTGCGGGCGCTGCTCGGCGCCGATTCAGTGCTCAGCTGAGGGGTTCGAGTCCGGCGGCGGCCATCAAGTCGGCGAGCCCTTGCGGAGTGCCGGGGGCCTCGGGCAACCAGGGGATGGTCAAAGGATTGACGCCGGTGTTGGCGGCGAAGGCGCGTCGCAGGGCGTCGTGGCGGCTCGCCTCGGCCGCCCAGCGCTGCAGGTTGGCGCCGATCGGGTCGGCGGCTCTGGGAGCGCTCGCCCATTCCGGGGGGAGCACCCGGTTGAACACCATGATTTGCGGCGAGTCGGTGGTGCCGATCCGATCCGTGATGAGCCGCCGGGCCTCGGCGATCGGCCCCGGATCGGGCGTTGCCACCGCAACGATCGTCGCCGCGGAGAACAGACGCTCCACCTCGCGCGACCTCCGGGCGACCCCGGGGTAGATCGTGCTCAGGTCGAGCAAGAACTCGGCTACGTCCTCGAGGAGGCGGCCCCCGAGCACCGAGTCGGCGATCATCAACGCGGGGCGGGCGGTCATCGAGTAGATGAGTCGGCGCCCCGGGAGACGGGGACCGGTGAGGAGGCGGAGCGCCCGTCCCGCGATGAGGGTCCTGATGTTGCGCGGTGCAGCGAGAAACGTCAGGCCCCCGTCGGCCGGCGGGGTGTCGACCACGATGTGGTCGTAAGAACCGCCGTGGGCATGACGAAGGACTTCCTCGCCGGCGGCGTAGGCCTGGCCCGACGGGAAGCGGTCGGCGACCGCTCGAAAGTACGGGTTGGTGAGGAGCCGTGCCGCGGTGGCCGTGTCGGCGTGGGTACGGGCGATGCTCTCCCACGCGGCGGCGGCGTCGAGCATGGAGGCATCGAGTCGCGGCCAGCCGGCAACGGCCCCGGGATCGAGGCCGACCGCCACCCCCAAGGCGTCGGCGAGGCGACGCGCCGGGTCGACCGTGATCGCCAGGGTGCGTGACCCCCGCTGCGCCGACAATGCGGCGAGACCGGCCGCGATCGTCGTCTTTCCGACCCCGCCCGAGCCCATGACGAGGGTGACCCGGGTCAAACCGTCCCCCAGAGGTCGGCGATGCGCTCTGTGGTCTCACCGGCCGTGCGCATCCCGAAGAGGAACGGGATGGTGCGATCCGCCTTCAGGTCCATCAGGTGGCCCTGTTGTCGTTCGATGAGGGCGAGGTGGAGTGCGCCCGCCTGGCGGCTCGACGAGTCGGTGGTGCCGGCAAGAGCGGAACCGTCGAAATCGGGCGCCGGCAGCACCTTGTTGGCCACCGACGCCGCCACGGCGGCGGTACGGCTCGCGGTGACCCCGGCCATGAACGACTTCGCCTCGGTCACCGGCAACTCCTCCGGTGTGGCGACGACGACGAGTCCGGTGTGTTGAGGGTCGGCCAACACGGAACGCATCCACGCGGCCTGGTCGCGGACGGCGCCACCGGGGACGAGGCCGGCGATGGTCGCCGGGGCCTCGAGGAAGGAGGACACCTGCCCGGTCGGGGGAGCGTCGGCAACGACGAGATCCCACCGGGGGCGCGTCGACTCGAAGACGACCTTCCCGATCATGGTGGTGTCACGCACACCGGGCACGGTCTCGACGACCGCGGCGAAGACCCGGCTCACCGCGGCCAGGCGGGGCACCCGTACCCGCATCCGCAGGTACTCGTCGAGGGCGGCGACCGGGTCGACGACGGCGACGTGGACGTCTCCGCAGCGTTGTGGTGCCGGACCGAGCGTGGTGGCCCGGAGGTGACGGGCCAGGCCGGCTCCATGGTCCATCGCCAGGGCGAGGACCCGCAATCCGCGCCGGCCGGCGGCGACGGCCAGCGAGGCGGCCACGGCGCTCTTGCCCGTGCCTCCCTTGCCCGTGACCAGCAGCAGCCGTCGGTTCAGCACCGCTCTCATCCAGGCTCGACTACAAGGACACTCGCAACCGGACCGGCCGGACGGGGACGGCTGCCGAGGGGGGAGGGTAGGCGGCGAACGGCCTAGCCTGGTGTGAAGCCGTCGGGGAGGAACGTGGCCGAGTTCGACATCGACGTTTTCCGCAAGCGTTTCCGCGACCGCGCCGCCGCCGTCAAGGAGCGAGGTGTGCCGCCCCTGGAGGGGGAGGCCCGCCGCCGCTTCCTGGCGTCGGCGCAGCAGGACTTCGTCGACTACTCGCTGATCGCAGACGCCGAGGCGGCGGTCGAGGGGGATCGATTGGTGCTGCGTATCCCGCTGGCCGGCTAATGCCCCGTCCGGTGGCGTCGGGGGCCGTCGTGACCGCGCCAGACGTTGCGTGACGCGGCACTAGTCGTCGGGATCGCCCACCCCGGCGGCGGCGCGTCTGGCCGCGGCCCGCCGCTCGCCGTCGAGGCGCCCCAGATCAGTGTCGGAGTGATCGACGAACCGCATCGCCTCGGCGAGCGCGACATGTCCCGCCTGGTCGCGGATCAGGCGATGCATCTCCTGGCATACCCTGCGGTAGTCGGGGTGCCCGCCCGGCGCAGTACGGAGTTCCAGGAGGTGAAGCGCCTCGCGCACGTTGAGCTGCATGACGAAGCGAACCCGGTAGGCGAAGGGGACCGCGTACTGGGCGACCTCGGGACCGAGCGCTGCAGCCAGCCGACCGGCGAGCACGGCCGCGCCCTCCATCGCCTCTCGCCAGCGTGTCTGCTCGCCGAGCTCGTCGATCGACGGAGGCACGATGAACCCATGGTGGGTGCCGAGCCGCTGCCACTCGATCGTGAGCATGCGATGGCGCTGCAGGTCGCGGAAGATGCCGTAGTCGCACAGGATGTCAAACCGGTAGCCGGTGCGCTCCCACGCCCTTCCGGGCCTGTGACGGCGATTGCGGCGGTCGCCCGTGTAGCCGGTGATGAGCCGGAGCCGTTCCGTCGCGGGGAGTGCCCGCACCCGCTCGAGGAGCACGTCGTCGGGGAGATCGGTGACCGCATAGAGCGCTGCTGCGGCGACCTTGGCCTCCGCCTCGGGATCCCACTCCACGAGGGTCACCTCGGGGCGGTCGGGTGGGGTGGCGTCGAATTCTCGACCAATGAGGCGCATCGCTGCCGCGGTCTCTTCGAGATAGCGCGACCAGTCGCCCCCGCGGTCGGGGACGTCGACCCGGCGGAGGAAGGCCGGGGCAACCTTGCGCAGCTCGGTGAGCATGAGATCGGCGTAGCTGCGCACCTCGGCGAGCGGATGCGACCGCATCCGCAGGAGCAGCATCTCGAAGGCCTGTCCGGAGCCATGGATGCCGACGTTGGAGATCGTGGCGGCCGGGAGCAGGCCGCGGAGGTCGTCGCACACCCTGGCGCGGATCGTGCTGCGGTACACGAATCCCGAGTCGCCTTCCGCCTTGGGGAATAGCGTCTCGTAGTAGGTCGTCAGGCCGGGCGTGAGCGCACCGTAGGTGGTGAACAGGGAATCGAGGGTCTTCGTGAAGTCGGCCTCCAGGCTCGAGCCGGCCACCTCCGGTGGGACTCGGTAGCGGTAGCGGCCGCCGAGGCGCTCGTCGTAGAACATGTAGCGAGTGCTCTGTTCGAGGTATGCGGCCAGGCGGCCCCACTCGAGCACCTTGGTGAGCACGTTCGATGCCTGCTCGCAGGCGAGATGCATCGCCCCGAGTTGGGCCACCGAGTCGTCCCCGTACTGGTTGAACACTCTGGCGTACAACTCTTCAGCCCGGGCCATCCGGACCGTGCCGTCCTCGGCACCGAGGGCCCCGGCGATCTCACCGATCCCAACCTCGGGTGCCGCCGAGAACTCGTCGAGGAACAGCCTCCGCAACGACTTGGGGCTGCGGCTGTAGCGGGCGAAGAGGGCACCCTTGACGACTTCAGGGAGGTTGATGAGCGCAAAGACCGGGCCGTCGGTGTTGGTGAAGTAGCGACCGAGGAGTGCGGCCTCGTCCCCGCTGAAGGGCTCTTGATAGAAGGTCGACGCCGAGGTCATCTCACACGCTTGTGATTCACCGTGCGGCGACGGTACCGCCGTGGGTAGCCGCTGGCAATCGGAGGAGGGACCGGCGGTCGACTTGTCCCCGGTGCCGGCCCGGGTGTCCCCGACAAAGGCGCCAACCGTTCTACCGTTGCCCCGTGACCTCGATCCGGATCCTCGTCATCGGCATCATTGTGGGGATCGTGGCGGCGGCCTTGCTGCCGCTGATCGTGCTGCTCGATCTCGCCGGAGGCGGCGATGGGTTCGGGCTTTGCACCGGGGGGATCGGTGCCTGCCACACGTCGTATTTCGACGGCCCGGAACTCCTCGCCGTGCTCGGACTGGTGCTGTTCTTGCTGCTGGTGGCGCTGCGGGCTGCGCTCCACGTGCGGTCTATCGCCGAACAGCGGCGGGACGACGATGCGCTCGACCCTTCAGTGGGCGGCCGAGAGCGACTCGGCCGTGGGTAGGTCGTCTTCCGGCCCGGTGGCGGTGAGCACGACATAGATCCCGGCGAGGATGAGGAGGGCACCGATGCCGCCGCGCATTCCGAGCCGCTCTCCGAGCACGACCGCCCCGGTGAGCGCGGCGAATGCCGGCTCCAGAGCGAGGATCAGTACGGTTCGAGAAGGACCGAGCACGGTCTGGCTCCACACCTGCAGCAGGAAGGCGCCGGCGCCGACTGCGATCCCGGTGACGAGGAGCGCGGTGACGGATTCGGATCCGGGGAGGGTGAAGTCCTCGAAAAGGGCCGACGAGGTCAGCCCCAGGACCCCGACCACGGCGAGTTGGACACCGGTGAAAGCGACGACCGGGTACCGGTGTGCCACCCGGGAGAGGTACACGATGTGGCCGGCGAAGCCGACTGCGCCGGCGATCGTCGACAGGTCGCCGCTCTGCAGCGTGAGCGTGCTCGACATGGTGAGGACGGCCAGCCCGCCGAACGCCACCAGCGCACCCGTGACCACGAGGGGGCGAGGACGGCGCCGTCCCACCGCGGCGGCGAGCAGCGGGGTGAATACCACGTAGAGCCCGGTGACCAGCCCCGAGTTCGAGGCGGTGGTGGTCACGAGGCCCTTCGTCTGAAAGGCGTATCCGGCGAACAGCCACAATCCGCCGACGATGCCGGCGATCGCGGCCTGACGGGCCTTGGGGCGGGACACGGCGAGAAGTACTGCGGCACCGATGGTGAAGCGCCACCCGACGAACCCGAGGGGAGGCAGTGCGGTTATCGCATCCTTCACCACGACGAAGGTCGCTCCGAACAGAAATGCGGCGAGCACGAGCGAGAGCACGGCGAGGGATGTCCTGGTCACGACCGGCGAGGATATCCCGCATCGGTCGTGCGCGGAACCGGCATCCGCCTACCCTCGGGACATGGAGCAGCCACCGGTCACCCCGGGACCGCGGACGTTTCTGGAACGACGGCGCTGGGATACCCGGAACAAACTGTGGGTCGCCGAGCCACTACGCGAGCGGCTCTTGGTGTACGTCAAGGTCTTCCTGCTCGGCCTTGTCGCGATCAGCGTGATCGCCCTGGTCATCTTCCTCGCATCCAGCGCGCGTCTCACCCATGCGTTCGGTTACAGCTCGCTTGCGTCGGGCACGCTTTGCCTTCTCGCCGGCGGCGCCCGCGGCGGTGGGTTCGCCAACATCGCGGTCGGAGCGGCCGGTGCGCTCGTCGGAGCCCGCAACACCCAGGATGACGACGTGGAGCACGATGCCGACGTGCGTCACGGGAAGGTGATGAAGCGCCGTGATCCGATGGAGCGGCTTCGGCGCGGGCTGCGTCCCCCACCCAACCCGACGGCGTTCTGGTCGGCGGTCGCCGGCTTTCTCTACATCGCCATCGGCATCCCGTTCACACTCTGATCAGACGCGGCTGAGTGCTGCGGCCGCTCCGCCGAGAGCGATCAGGGTTCCCCCGAGCAGGACGAACGCCCCAGCACCCATCGATGCGCCGGTCGTAGCGCGTACGGCCAGGACGGCATCGGCGAGCTTGGCAACCGCGAAGATGACCGCGAGACACGCCGGCACGATCACCGCGATTGCGGCCGTCGGCCGCAATCCCCGTCCCCAATCGCCCATGGAAGCAAACAGCACCAGCGGGAGCAGGGGGATGAGAGACGGCCACGCATCGGCCTCGATCCCGTTGAGCACCCCGAGGACGGGAAGCGTCGCGAAGGGAAAGGGCATCGACAGTGCCGCGAAGGCCGTTCCGACGATTGCGATCGGGTGCCAGGGGTGCACGGTTCAGCGACCGGGCGGTCGATCCCGCGGTGGTTCCGGGCCCTCGTCGGCGGACCGGTCGGCGGCGCCCCCGGCGTCGTACACGAGATCCGGATGACGCGTCGAGGCGGCCTCCGGCGCGCGGGTTTCCGGGATCTCGAGCGAATCGAAGAGGGGATCGGTGAACGGGTTCTGCTCCGGCACCGCCCGGGCCGGTCGGGGACGCGACGCCTCGGCCCGGCTGACGGCGGGCGCATCCGGCGCCGGACCGCGCCGCGCCGTCGGCACCGCGGTGCGCCGGGTCGGCGATCCGCCGGAGGGGAGTCCCATCCACGAACGGGTGAGGCCGATGACGATCCCGACGATGGTCACGAAGGCGCCGAACACGAGCAGCCGCACCCCGAGGCCGAGGGTACCGTCGAGGGTGTCGGCGAGCACGACCGCATCGAGGTATTTCACGATGGCATAGGGGAACGCGACCAGGCCGAGCACGAGAGCCCCCCACGCAACCGGGCGGGGAAGGGGACGGGTGTGATCCGGGAGGAGCGTGACGATGAAGATCGGGGCGACGAGCAATAGCGCCGGGAGGGCGTCGAGAGCCATCGCCGTGCGGTCCCCTCCGGGTGCGGTGACGTAGGTGAGGTTCATCGACGCCAGGATGAGGAGGACGCCGAGGTCGGTGACGATGCGCGATGCGTGGAACGCGAGGGTCGTGGGGTCTGGCCGACCGCGGGTTTCCACAAGGCCTCCGGTGTCGAGGGGGGAAGGTTAGCCGGGGCCGTCGCGGTGCTCGGGAACGAATCGAGCGGTGTCGAGGCCGAGTCCGCCCTCGAGCGAGGTGACGCGCAACAGGGAGTCGACCCGCCACCCTCGGTCGAGAAGCCGGCTCCTCCCCTCCACGAACGACTTCTCGATTACGAAAGCGAACCCCACAACCGAGCAACCGGCCTCTTCGATGATTTCTCCGAGAGCCTCGGCGGTACGGCCGCCGGAGAGGAAGTCGTCGACCACGAGTACCCGGCGGCCTCCCGGGAGCAGTCGGCGGGTGATCTCCACCCGGTACTCGGTGCCCTTGGTCGGAGAGGCGACCTCCCGCACGTACGACGGACGCTCGGTAGTGGTCCGGAGGTACTTCTTGGCATAGAGCATCGGAACACCGAGGCTGCGGGCCACGGTCAGTGCCGGCGGGATTCCGCTCGCCTCGGCGGTGACCACGAGATCGATGTGCTCACCCTCCCAGCGGTCAGCGATGTCCTGCCCGATGAGATCGAGCAGGGCGGGATCCACCTGGTGGTTGAGGAAGTCGTCGACCTTGACGAGCGATCCCTCCACCCTGCCGCGTTCGCGCACCGCGCGCTCCAGGGCGGCGGCACCTGGTGTGGTCGCGGGTGAGGACACGGCTCGCGAGGGTACCGTCGGGCGCCGCCCCGGTACCATCGCCGCCCGATGACCGCGTCTCAGGCCGAGCGGAGGAATGCCCGCACCATCCTCGATCGGCTGAAGCGGCGCTACCGGAGCGTCCGGACCGCGCTCGACTACCGCAACCCCTGGCAGTTGCTGGTCTCGACCGTGCTCAGCGCTCAGACCACCGATGAGACCGTGAATCGGGTCACGCCCGTGCTGTTCGCCCGGTGGCCCACACCCCACGACCTCGCCGCGGCCAACCCGGAGGAGGTCGAGGCGGTGGTCTATTCGACCGGGTTCTATCGCCAGAAGACGAGGGCCATCCTCGACCTCTCCGCCGACCTCGTGGAGCGCTTCTCGGGCGTGGTGCCCGACGATCTCGACCGGCTGGTTTCCCTCAAGGGTGTGGGGAGGAAGACCGCGAGCGTGGTGCTCGCCGAAGCGTTCGGACACCCCGCCATCGCCGTCGACACCCACGTCGGCCGGGTGTCTCGCCGTCTCGGTCTCACCGCTGCAGTCGACCCGGTCAAGGTGGAGGCTGCGCTGAAGGACCTGTACCCGGAGGCGGCGTGGTCGGGGATCTCGATGCGATTCATCCAGTTCGGCCGGGACACCTGTGACGCCAAGAAGCCCCGGTGCTTCGACTGCGTGCTCACCGACCGCTGCCCGTATCCCGACAAGACGCTCCGGTGATCCGGCTGCGCTCGTCCCACGACCGGGAGATCGTCGCGTTGGCGCTCCCGGCGCTGGGGGCACTCATCGCCGACCCGCTGCTCAGCCTGGTCGACACGGCGTTTGTCGGCCGCATCGGAACCGACGCCCTCGGTGGGCTCGGGGTGGCGACGGCCCTCTTCACCGTTTCGTTCTTCCTCTTCAACTTCCTCGAGTACGGCACGACGACGGTGGTCGCCAGGGCGGTGGGCGCCGGGCAGACCGCGACCGCCGGTCGTGCCGTGGTCACGGCTCTCACTCTTGCCGCCTGCGGAGGGAGTGTGGTGGTCTTGGTGCTCCGTGGCTTCGGAGAGGACATCATCGGGGCATTCGGCGCCAACGGTGAGGTCGCCGCGGCCGCGGTCGAGTACGTCCGGGTTCGGGCGCTGGCCGCCCCGGCCGTGCTCCTGATGCGGGTCGGGCACGGGGCGTATCGGGGATACCAGAACACGCGTACCCCCTTCCTGGTGGCCGTCGGGGTGAACCTGGTCAACCTGGTGCTCGACCCGCTGCTCATCTTCGGGGCGGGCTGGGGGGTGGCCGGTGCCGCCTGGGCGACGGTGATCGCACAATGGGGGGGAGCCGCCGCCTTTCTGGTTCTCTTCGCCCGGGGCCGGCGGCGCTACGGCCTGGCAGGCGCCCGCCCCGTGGCGGGCGAGGTGCGGTCCTTCCTGGTGGTGGGTCGCGACCTCGCCATCCGCACCACCGCGTTGATGGTGGCGTTCACCCTGGCGACCTCGGTCGCCACCCGGGTGTCCGACACGGCGATCGCCGCCCATCAAGTGCTGATGCAGGTGTTTCTCTTCACGGCTCTGGCGCTCGACGCGTTTGCGATCGCGGCCCAGGCGGTGGTGGGTCGTCTCTTGGGCGCCGGACGGCACCGGGAAGCCACCGAGGTCGCCGACCGCCTGCTGGTACTCGGCGTCGGTGCGGGCGTAGTCGCCGGTGTCGTCCTTCTGATGCTGGCGCCCTTCCTCCCGGGATGGTTCGGGGCCGATCCACCGGTTCGCCGGGCGGTGGAGGGCATCTTGTGGGTGGTAGCGCTGTTGCAGCCCCTCGGGGCGGTCGTGTGGGTGCTCGATGGGGTGTTCATCGGCGCCGGTGACTTCCGTTACCTGGCGGGAGCGATGGTCGCCGCGTCGGCTCTCGCCGCCGGTGTGATGCTCGCCGTGCTGCCTCTGGGATGGGGCCTATCCGGGGTGTGGTGGGGGATCGCCACCCTGCTCGTCGTGCGGGCAATCACCCTGGCATGGAGAAGGGTGAGCCCGAGGGGTCCGTTCCGCTCACCTCCAGGATGAGTCCCCTGGTCTCGGGGAGCGGTGCGATCAACGCGGTGGCGGCGAGCACCAGGACCCCGAGTGCGGCGACCGTGCCGGAGATCCCCCAGGCGTCGACGACGAACCTTCCGGCGGCGAACCCGGCGATTCCTCCGAGGATCGATGCGTTCACGATCCAGGCGACGGCGGTGGCCCGGATCCCGGTGGGGAACAACTCTGCCCGGTGCGCGGCGAACGCCGGAGCGAACGCAAACGCTCCGAGATTGGACACACCTACTCCCGCCGCCATCATCCAGCCCCCATCGATCAGGTAGAAGGCAAAGCCGCCCGCCACGCCCACCACCAGCGAGAGGGCCTCGGTCGGCCGCCGTCCCAAGACGTCGGCGAGACGGCCGCCGCCGAGCACTCCCAGGATCACCCCGGGGGCGCTGGTGGCGGCCAGGAGCAGCGAGGCGCCGGCCGCCGACCAGCCGAGATCGTTCTCCAATCGAACCAACGCCAGGTTGGCTGCGGGAGCGGTGAAGGCCGACACCGCAAACGACAGTCCCGCAAGCGGCCAAAACCGGGATGCATGGGTGCCGCGGAGCACCGCGGTCAGGCGTGGACGCGACGGCTGAGGGGTGAAAGCCCTCGACTCACGAAGTCGGCGGACGAGGAGGGGCAGACCGAGCAGCGGCACCGCGCTGAGGGCAAACAGCACGCGCCACCCGTCGGTGTCACCCGCACCCAGGGGACGGAGCGCCAGTCCCAGGCCCGTCCCCATCGAGCCGACCAGGGCGTAGATGCCGACCGCGTAGCCGCGCACCTCGGGGCCGACCTCCTCGGCAAGCACGACCAGGGCGAGGCCGCTGATGGCGATGGTCCCGACCCGGGCCGCCGCCTGGGTCGCGGTCAGCATCCCGGCGCCGGAGGTGACGGCGCTCAGCAGCGTCGCCGTCGGAAGCAGTGCAAACGCCAGCAGCAGGGGCATCCGGCGCCCGCGGTGATCACCCCACCAGGAGAAGGCGATGGCGAGGAGCGAGGTGACCCGGATGACGGTCATCAGGTCGAACACCTCGGCGTCGCTGAGCGCGTAGTCGTCCTGGACGAAGGGGAGGACGTGGGTGATGGCGGCACCCGTCCAGCCCTGGGCGAGGGCGATGAGCGCAAAGAGGGCGAGGGCCGCGGTCTCGCGACGCTGGAGCGGTCGCGAGGGGCGGAGCAGCGCCAGCCGGGTCAAGCGATCGTGCTGCCGGGTGGAACCGGCCGGTCGGGACGCACCAGCGCCACCCCGCTGTCGGTGAGGGCGCCGAGCACGAGCACATCCGATCGAAACCCGGCGACGTGGAGCGGGGCGAACCCCGTCACGGCGATCACCTGGGTGCCGACCAGCTCGGCGGCGCGGTAGTGGTCGGTGATCTTTGCGGAGGATTGGAGGATGCCGAGGTCCCCGAAGTCGATCCACATCCGGTAGGCCGGATGACGCGCCGCCTCGTTGGCCTCGGCGCGTACGACGATCCCGGTGCGGACCGCGAACTGATGCCATTCGGCAATGGTCGGCATGGCGAACGACATTACCGGGAACCGCCGGGGCGCCGGTAGCGTTGCACGGCACGCCCATCCCGGGAGCATCGTGGAGATCGCCAGCGTCAATGTGTTCGCCGCATTCGTGTTCGGAGCGCTGTCGTTCCTGTCGCCGTGCGTGCTTCCTTTGCTCCCCGGGTACCTGTCGATGATGTCCGGCTACTCCGCCTCCGACCTCGCAGAGGGCAAGGCATCGGTGGGAAAGATGCTGCGGGTCACGCTGTTGTTCGTCGCCGGGTTTACCGCGGTGTTCGTCGCCCTGGGCGCGACCGCCACCTCGGTGGGGAAGATGCTGAATCAGAACCAGGGCACCATCACCACGGTCGCCGGATGGCTGGTGGTCGGGTTCGGGGCCTTTGTCGCGGTGAGCGCGTTGTGGAACCCGCGGCTGCTCAACCCGTTCGCGCGGGAGCGGCGTCTCGAGGTGCGCCCGTCGCGGCTTGGGGCGTGGGCGGCGCCGGTGATGGGAGTCGCTTTCGGTTTCGGCTGGACCCCGTGTCTCGGGCCGATGCTCGGCGCGATCCTCACCGTCGCCGGTACCCAGGAGACGATCGCCCAGGGAATGTTCCTCCTGTTCGTGTACTCGCTCGGGCTCGGGGTCCCCTTCGTCGTCGCCGGTCTGGCGATGACCAAGGCCTACTCGGCCTTCGGGTGGTTCAAGCGGCACTTCACCGCGATCACGGTCACGTCGGGAGTGCTGCTGGCCGGGTTCGGGTTGCTCATGGTCACCGGGCGGCTCGTCGATCTCAACCGGTGGTTCCAGCAGGTCCTCCCCGGGTTTCTCTGGAACGTCTGATTCATCGGGGCATCCGCCGGAAGCAGTCCTACCCTCGGCGGCGATGCGCCTGAGTCCCTCCCGGGAGGAGTTCGTCCGTCTGGCCGGCGGGCACGCGATCGTGCCGGTCTGGGCCGACGTCCTCGGCGATACCGTCACGGCCGTCGGCGCATTCGGCGCTCTCGCCGGGAGCGGCCCCTCGTTCCTGCTCGAGTCGGTGGAGGGGGGAGACCGCTGGGCGCGCTGGTCTTTCCTCGGCTGGGACCCGCTGTTCATCCTCAGCTCCCGTGACGGGGTCGTGGAGCTCGAGGGAGCGCAGTTCCCCATCGACCGCAGCGATCCCTTCATCGCCCTCGAGAGCCTGTTGCGGCGATGCACCGTGCCCGAGCTCCCCGGCATGCCGCCGCTGCACACCGGCGTGGTCGGGTATCTCGGGTACGACGCGGTGCGGTACGTCGAACGGTTGCCGCATCGCCCCACCGACGACCGCGGCCTTCCCGAGATGCTGTGGCTGGGTGTCGGGAGCCTTGCGGCGTTCGATCGGTTCGGACAACGGATCCGGCTCATCCGCAACGTGGTCGTGGGCCCTAATCCTGCCGCCGACTACGACGATGCCGCCTTACGCCTGGAGCAGGCGGCGACCGCGCTCGGCACCGCACCCGGCAGGGAGGTGCGGACGGTTCCCTCGTTCGCCGGCCGTCCGGCGGTTTCGGCGTCGATGACCGCCGTCGAATACGGCGCCGCCGTCGAAAGGGCGATCCGCCACATCCGTACCGGCGACGCCTTCCAGATCGTCGCCTCGGTTCGCTTCGAGGTCGATTTCTCCGGCGATCCCTTCTCGGTGTACCGGGCGCTCCGTCTGCTCAACCCATCGCCCTACATGTTCTTCGTAAGGGCTCCAGGATTGGCGATCGCCGGCTCGTCCCCGGAGCTGATGGTGAGGATGCGTGACCGCAAGGTGCACAGCAGGCCGATCGCCGGTACCCGACGCCGCGGGGCCACTCCCGGCGAGGATGCCGCCCTCGAGGCCGAGCTGCTCGCCGATCCCAAAGAGCGGGCGGAGCACGTGATGCTCGTCGACCTCGCCCGCAACGACCTGGGCAGGGTGTCGCGATTCGGAACGGTGTCCGTCGACGAGCTCATGGTGATCGAGCGCTACTCGCACGTGATGCACATCGTCTCGGGGGTGTCGGGAACGGTGCGGGACGGGATCGGGCCCGTCGACGTGCTCCGCGCCACGTTTCCCCACGGCACCGTCACCGGCGCCCCCAAGGTGCGGGCGATGGAGATCATCGACCGGCTCGAGCCGGTGGCCCGCGGGCCGTATGCCGGAGCCGTCGGCTACCTCGACTTCTCGGGCAACATGGACACCGCCATTGCACTGCGCACGATGGTCGCCGCCGACGGGAAGGCGTGGGTGCAGGCCGGTGCCGGGGTGGTGGCGGACAGCCGGCCCGAGCGCGAGTACGAGGAATGCCGCGAGAAGGCCGCCGCGGTCCTTGCGGCCATCGCCGCCGCCGACGATGTTTGAGCTCGCGGCCGGGATCGGGATCGGCACGGACGAGCTGGTGTGGGTCGAGGGCGCCGATGCCGTGGGGTTCCTCGACGGCCAGGTCAGCCAGGACGTGCGGGGAATGGCCCCCGGAGAGGTGAGGCGGTCATTGCTCCTCGAGCCCCGGGGCAAGCTGCGGGCGATCCTGTGGGTGTTGCGCGGCGCGGAGTCGGTCGGCGTGGTGACGCCGGCCGGCACCGGGGCCGCCGTGGTCGCCGAGCTCGATCGGTTCCGGTTCCGGGTGGTGGCGAACCTGCGAACGGACGAGCGTCCGGTGCACTCCGTGTGGGGCGGCGTGCCCGAGCCGGGTTCGGGATGGTTCGAGGACGGGTCGGTGCTCCAGGCGGTGATTCCATCGGGTGCACCGCGGCGTCTGGTGGCCGCCGTCGAGGCGCCGCCGGGCCCGCGCCTGGGCGACGCGGCCCTGGCCGCCCATCGCATTGCCGCCGGCGAGCCGCGGTTCGGCAGCGACGTCGACGACGGCACCATCCCCCAGGAGACCGGCCTCGTGCCCGAAGCCGTGTCCTTCACCAAGGGTTGTTTCGTCGGACAGGAACTGGTGGCCAGGATCGACAGCCGGGGACACGTCAATCGGATGCTGCGCCGGGTGGTCGTTGCCGCGGGGCGTCCCCCGCGGGGGGCCGAGGTGGTCGTCGGCGGCGTGGTGGTTGGTGTGCTCGGGACGGTGGCGCCCAGAGAGGGAGGCGCCGCCGCCCTGGCGCTGCTCCGCCGGGAAGCGACCCCGGGTGCCCCCGTGCTCGTACGCTGGGACGGCGGGGAGGCGCCCGGGACGGTCGAGGAGATCGTGCGGGGCGGTCTCGGCGGTGCTTCACAGTCTTCGAACAGTCCGTTCCGATGATCGACGCGGGGAGGTGAGCATGCAGAACCGCGGCACCGTCGTGCTGATCGAGGATGAGGACGCCATCGCCGACCTGCTCCGCTTGTATTGCGAACAGGAGGGCTTCCGGCTCGTTCACTGTCCCAACGGCGAGCGTGGCCTGGAGGCGGTCCGTGACCGGGATCCCCGCGCGGTCTTGCTCGACATCGGGCTCCCCGGGATGGACGGCGTCGAGGTTTGCCGCCGTATCCGGGCCGTGTCCGACGTTCCGATCATCATGCTCACCGCCCGCGATGAGGAGGTCGACAAAATCGTCGGACTCGGGGTCGGCGCCGACGATTACGTCACCAAGCCGTTCTCGCCGCGTGAGGTGCTCGCCCGGGTGAAGGCGGTGCTCCGCCGCTCCGAGGAGCCGCCGCGGGTGCCCGCGATCATCGCCCTGGCAGGGTGGGAGATCGACGCCGGACGGCGCGAGGTCCGCACGCCCGGCGGCGAGGTCGTGCGGCCCACCGCTCGTGAGTTCGATCTGCTCTGGTACCTCGCCGAAAACCGCGGCCTGGTGCTTTCGCGCGGGCAGATCCTCGAGGCGGTGTGGGGATACGACTACCTGGGCGAGACGCGGACGGTCGATGTGCACGTCCGCCAGCTCCGCAAGAAGCTCGAAGGGATTCCCATCGAGACCGCCTGGGGCGTCGGGTATCGGTTCGAGGGATGATTCCCCGACACGTGACGGGGCACTAGATGCGACGCCGCTTCTTCTGGGGGATGGTGGCGGTGGCGGTGATCACCCTCGTGGTCGGCGGCTTTGCCGCCGCCATGCTGATCAGCCGCTCCGTCGAGGCCTCGGCGCGGGCCGAGTTCGCCCGGCAGGCGGCGGCGACGGCGCGTCTCATCGAGGCGGAGCTGCCACCGGAGGGCGGCCGGCTCGGCGAGCGCGGCAGGCTCGTCCAGATCCTCCGCGACGTCGCCCTCGTCGGGGGCCATGAGTTCGTCGAAGCCGCCATCGTTGGTCCCCGGGGGACGGTCACGGTGCTGGGGGATGGGGGTGAGCTGATCACCCAGGTGCCGGGAATCGCCGACCTGGCAGATTCCTTCAGCTTCGACGCCGAGGTGGGCGGGGAGTCCGTGACCGCGGTGGCCCAGCCGTTCCGCATCGGTGATCGGGGAAGCCTCGTCGTGGTGATCGGCACCAGTCTGGAACTGATTCCGTGGAGCGAGGTGCTGCTGCGGTTCGCCTGGGCCCTGGCGCTGGCACTGCTGCTCGCCGCCCTGCTCGCCGGCTCCTTCAGCCGGTTCGCCGGGCGGCGCCTGGGGGAGCTCCACGATGCCTCGAGGGCCGTGGCCGCCGGGAATCTCACGGTGCGGGTCCCGGTGGATGGTGGCGACGAGCTCGCCGAGGTGGCCGTCGCCTTCAACGAGATGGCAGCGCAGCTGGAGGCGGCCCGTCGCCGTGAGCGGGCCTTCCTGGTGTCGGTGGGCCACGACCTGCGCACCCCGCTGACCACGATCTCCGGCTACGCCGAGGCGATGCAAGAAGGCCGCATCCCCCCCGAGGACGTGGAGCGGGTCGCCCGGGTTCTGGGCACCGAATCGGATCGGCTGCGCCGGCTGGTCGAGGACCTGATGCTCCTGTCACGCATCGAGGCTCCGGAGTTCACCCTGCGTCCGGAACCCGTCGATCTCGCCGGTCACCTCGAGGGTGTGCTCGAGGGGTTTCGGGGCAGGGCGGAGTCCGCCCGGGTGCAGCTTGCCTCCGACGTCGAGGAAGTCGGCATCGTTGACGTCGACCCCGACCGCATCGCCCAGGTGGCGGGCAACCTCCTCGAAAACGCCCTCCGGTACACCCCGGAAGCCGGCACGGTCACGCTCGGACTGCACCGTCGCGGCAGCCGACTGGTGATGGACGTCGCCGACAGCGGTCCCGGCATCGACCCTGCCGACGTCCCCCACGTCTTCGAGCGGCTCTACGTGGCGACGCGCTATCGCCCGATCCGCCCCGAGGGAAGTGGGCTCGGTCTCTCGATCGTGCGTGAGCTCGTTGCGGCGATGGGCGGGGACGCCGAGGTGGTCACCGCTCCCGGCGCCGGCACCGCGATCCGGGTCAGCATCCCCGATTTGGCCCGGTGATGGGCGGGTGGGTTTCTACGATGCGCCGGTGCTGCCCGAGATACTTGCCTCCGTCCGCTCCCGGCTCCCCGGAGTGATCGCCCGTGAGGCGACACTGCGCGCCGCCGCGGCAATGGCCCCTCCGCCGCGGGGATTCTCCGACGCCCTCACCGGAGGCGGTCTCTCCATCGTCGCCGAGGTGAAACGGCGCTCTCCCTCGGCGGGTGCCATCGCCCCCGACCTCGACCCCGCGGCGTTGGCGGCCGCCTATGAACGGGGAGGTGCCGCGGGGGTGTCGGTGCTCACCGAGGCGGATCACTTCGGGGCACTCCCCGGCGACCTGGCGACCGTGCGCAGCCGGGTGTCGCTCCCGGTGCTGCGCAAGGACTTCGTGCTCCATCCGGCGCAGGTGTGGGAGGCGCGGGCCATGGGTGCCGACGCCGTGCTTCTGATCGCCGCCATCCTGTCAGACGCCGAGTTGTGCGAGGCGCAGGCGGCGGCCGAGGCCGCCGGCATCGACGCACTCGTCGAGGTGCACGATGAAGGAGAGGCACGTCGTGTTGCGGCGATCGGCGCCTCCATCGTCGGTGTGAACAACCGGGACCTCCGGTCGTTCACCGTGGACCTCGCCACCGCAGAGTCGCTGCGCCGCTTTCTCCCGGAGGGCTGTGTCGCCGTCGCCGAGAGCGGGGTGTCGACTCCGGCCGCCGCGGCCCGGATGGCCGCCGCCGGCTACGACGCCGTGCTCGTCGGCGAGGCCGCGGTTCGACACCCGGATCCCGCAGGATTCGTGGAGTCGTTGCGAGGTCGCTCGTGACCTGGGTGAAGCTGTGCGGGATGACCCGGCGCCGGGACGTCGAGGCCGCGGTGAGCGCCGGCGCCGACGCAGTCGGCTTCGTGGTCGCCCCGGTCTCGCCTCGGTTCGTGCCTCTGCAACGGGTTGTCGACCTTGCCGCCGGGATACCCGTCGAGCGGTACCTGCTGACGGTCGACTCGGATCCCGAGTGGGTGGTCGCCGCCGCGGTGTTCGCCGGGGTGTCCGGTGTGCAGCCGCACGGTGTGCATTCCGCGGACGCCGCCCGCGCCGCCCTCAGAGCGGGTCTCGCGGTGCTGTTCCCGGTTCCGGTCACCGCCGGGACACCGGACCTGACGGTGGTGCCCGAAGGGGCGCGTCCCCTTCTCGACACCGGTGGCACGGGTGTGCACGGCGGAACCGGCCGACGGTTCGCCTGGGACCTGGCAGGCGGGCTCGGGGGCGACTTCGTGATCGCCGGTGGACTCACCCCCGCGTCGGTGGCCGGGGCGATCGCGGCCACCGGCGCGTGGGGGGTCGACGTCTCCTCCGGTGTGGAGCGGTCGCCGGGGATCAAGGATCCCGACCTGATGCGGCAGTTCGTCGAGGCGGCCCGATGACGGCTCGACCCGACCACCGCGGGCGGTTCGGGGAGTACGGGGGAGCGTTCGCCCCGGAGACGCTGATGCCGGCGCTCGCCGAACTGGAGTCGGCATTCGTCGCCGCCGTCGCCGACTCCGGATTCCAGTCGGAGCTGGCTGCACTGCTGAGGGACTTCGTGGGGAGACCGACGCCGCTGTATCCGGCACGACGGTTGTCTGCGGAGTTGGGGATCGATCTGCTGCTGAAGCGGGAGGATCTCGCCCACACCGGCGCACACAAGATCAACAACACGGTCGGGCAGGGGTTGCTCGCCCAGCGGATGGGCAAACCGCGGGTGATCGCCGAGACCGGGGCCGGCCAGCACGGGGTGGCCACCGCCACCGCCTGTGCCCTCCTCGGGCTCGAGTGTGAGGTGTTCATGGGGGAGGTCGACATCCGGCGCCAGGCCCTCAACGTGGAACGGATGCGGATGCTCGGCGCCGTGGTGACCCCGGTGACGTCGGGGGCGGGGACCCTGAAGGATGCGGTGAGTGCCGCCCTCCGGGACTGGGTGGCCACCGTGGAGACGACGCACTACATCATCGGCTCGGTGGTCGGCCCCCACCCCTTTCCCTGGATCGTGCGCGAGTTCCAACGGGTGATCGGGGAGGAGACGATCGCTCAACTGGGGAGCCGGGTACCCGATGTCGTGGTCGCCTGCGTCGGGGGCGGGTCGAACTCCATGGGCATGTTCCACCCGTTCGTCGGCAGCGGGGTCCGACTGGTGGGTGTGGAAGCGGGAGGCGATGGAATCGCCACCGGCCGCCACGGTGCATCGCTCTCCGCCGGTTCGCCGGGCGTATTGCACGGTGCCCGCACCTACTTGCTCCAGGACGATGAGGGCCAGGTGCTCGAGGCGCATTCGATCTCGGCGGGGCTCGACTACCCCGGCGTCGGGCCGGAACATGCCTACTTCAAGGACGCCGGCATCGCCCGCTACGAGTCGGCCACCGACCGCGAAGCCGTCGCCGCCATGGACCTGCTGTGCCGTACCGAAGGCATCATCCCGGCGCTGGAACCGGCGCACGCCCTCGCCTGGATCGCCCGGGAACGGGTCGCGCTCGCCCACAAGACGGTCGTGATGTGCCTGAGTGGCCGCGGCGACAAGGACGTCGATCAGGTGGCGGCGTGGCGCGCGCGAACGTGAGCTTCGGCGACGCGTTCGCCGCGGCCCGCTCCGAGGGGCGTGCCCTGCTGCTGCCGTATCTCATGGCAGGGCTTGTCGACACCGCCGCCTCGGTGTCGCTGTTCGCGGCGATGGCGGAGGCGGGAGCCGACGGGTTCGAGATCGGGATGCCGTACGCCGACCCGCTCATGGACGGGCCGGTCATCCAGGAGGCGGGCAAACGTGCCCTTGCCGCCGGTATGACGTTGCACAAGGGACTCGAGGTGATCGCTGCGGTGACGGATGTGGTGCGGCTCCCGGTGGCGGTGATGACCTATGTCAACCCGGTGCTGCACAAGGGTGCGGCCGCGTTCTGCCGGGCCGCCGCCGACGCCGGGGCTGCCGCGCTGATCGTTGCCGACCTCCCCGTCGACGAGTCCGCCGAGATCGCAGAGGCGTGCCGGGCCGCGGGGATCGGACTCGTGCAGTTCGCCGCGCCGACCACCGCCACAGATCGGCTCCGGCGGGTGGTGGATGCCCGACCCCCGTTCGTGTACGGCATCGCCGAAATGGGAGTCACCGGCGAACGTCGCCGGTCCAGCAGCCACGGCGCGGCCCTCGTCGCCCGGATCCGCGCCCTGAGCGACATCCCCGTCGTGCTCGGGGTGGGCATCTCCGGTCCCGAGGCGGCGGCCGATGCCGCCGCACTCGCCGACGGAGTCATCGTGGGTTCGGCGCTGGTGCGGCGTGTCCTCGATGCGGAGAGCGTCGCCGCAGCGGCAGCTTCACTCTCTGCGGCGGTGGCAGATCTGGCTCGGGCCGTGCGGGTGCAGCGGTGACCGGGCCGGCAGCGGACCGACGGCCGACGCCCTTCTGCTCCGACCGAGCAGAAGACGCCGGGCCGGCGCCCTACCCTGGGTCGTATGACCGACTTCCTCCGAGTCGCCTGCGCCCAGGTCGACCTCACCGTCGGCGACATCGAGGCGAACTCTGAGATCATCCGCGGGGCGATGGCATGGGCCGAGGAGTGCCAGGCCGACGTCCTCCTCGTGCCCGAGTTGGCGATCACCGGGTATCCGCCGGAGGACCTGGTGCTGCGCGAGGGGTTCGTCAATGCCAACATCGAGGCGCTCCACCGCCTGGCGAAGGATGCCGGCGACACGACGACGGTCGTGGGGTTCGTCGACCGGTCGTCGCTGCCACCCGACGACGCCGGGCACGTCCGGGTGCACAACGCCGCCGCGCTGATCCAGGGAGGCCGGGTACGCGGCGTCTATCACAAGTGCCGTCTTCCCAACTACGGCGTCTTCGACGAAGCTCGTTACTTTGCCGTGGGCACCCGGCCGGGCGCGCTCTGGGAGATCAACGGAGCGGTGGTCGGTGTCTCGGTGTGCGAGGACATCTGGGTGCCCGACGGGCCTCCGGCACAGCAGGCGGGAAACGGGGCGGACATCCTGGTGAACATCAACGGTTCGCCCTATCACCGCGGAAAGGGCCGGGAGCGGGAGGCGATGCTGGCCGCCCGCGCCCGCGAGGCCGGGGTGCCGGTGGTGTACCTCAATCTGGTCGGCGGTCAGGACGAGCTGGTGTTCGACGGACAGAGCATGGTGTTCGACGCCTCGGGATATCTGCTGTACCGGGCACCCCAGTTCGCCGAGGAGCGCTTCTGGGTGGACGTTCCACTGCGCGAGGAGGGCCGCTCGGGGGTGGGTGCGATCGTGGTTTCCACCGGTGACCTACTCGAGGGTGATCCGGAGCCGCCGCCGCCGGCTCACGAGCCGCTCGATGAAGTCGCCGAGGTGTATCGGGCGCTCGTCTGCGGGCTGGGGGGCTACGTTCGCAAGAACGGCTTCCGCGGTGTGGTGGTGGGCCTTTCCGGCGGCGTCGACTCGGCGCTCACGGCCACCCTCGCCGCCGACGCCCTCGGTGCAGAGGCGGTGTGGGGGATCACCATGCCCTCCCGCTACTCCAGCGCCGGCGCGGTGGAGGACTCGCGGGTATTGGCACGCAACCTCGGCATCCGTTTCGACGAGATCCCGATCGAGCCGCCGTTCACAGGATTCCTCGAAACGCTGGAAGCCGTGTTCACCGGCACTTCGCCCGACGTCACCGAGGAGAACCTGCAGGCGAGGATCCGGGGGGCGATCCTCATGGCGCTCTCCAACAAGTTCGGGCACATGGTGGTCTCCACCGGCAACAAGTCGGAGATGTCGGTCGGGTACTCCACTATCTACGGTGACATGGTGGGGGGCTACGCGGTGCTCGTCGATGTGTGGAAGACGCTGGTGTACGACCTCGCCCGGTGGCGCAATCGCGACGGCGAGGTGATTCCTCAGGCCACGATCGACAAGCCGCCGTCGGCCGAGTTGCGGCCCGGCCAGCTGGATACGGATTCCCTCCCGCCCTATGAGACCCTGGACCAGATTCTCCGCGGCTACATCGAACGGGACCGCAGCATCGCCCAGATCGTGGCCGAGGGCTTTGACCGGGCCACAGTGGAGCGGTTGACCCGGATGGTCGATCGCAATGAGTACAAACGCCGCCAGGCGGCGCCGGGCGTGAAGATCACGACCAAGGCACTGGGACGCGACCGCAGGCTGCCGATCACGAACGGGTTCAGGGCGTAGTGAGAGGCACCAGGCACGAGGCACCAGGCACCAGAGGCGGAGGCCGGAGGCCGGATGCCGGAGACCGGATGCCGGAGACCGGTCAGGGTCGGTATCGCGAAATCAGAACGTCCGTGCGTACCTGGTGCCTAATGCCTGGTGCCTATTGCCTGGTGCCTCTCGCGTACCGGGAGGGGGAGTCGAACCCCCACGGGCTTTCGCCCAACGGATTTTGAGTCCGCCGCGTCTTCCATTCCGCCATCCCGGTTCGTCGCCGGATGATACGACCCGCTGCCCCGGATCGGCATCTGGTCCGTACCATGCGCGGGTGCGACGCCTGGAGAAGCGGCTCTTCGCCGTCACCGACGAGATCGCCCGTCTGCGCGAGGTGGTTCGGCAGACCGAGGAGGAGCTTGGGGTCCACCAGCATCTCGAGGACGATGCCGTGCGCGACGCTGCAGTGGGGGGCCCGATCGAGCGCGAGGACGCCCGGGACACGAGCCGCGACGTGGCGCGCTTCCGCGGGCTGGTGGCGGACCTGTCCGCCCGGATCGATCGCCTGAACACGAAACGGGCCAAGCTGCTGGAGAGGCTCGGCCCCCACGACTCCGACCCCTGAGTTCCGGCCTCCGGTATCCGGCCTCCGGTATCCGGCATCTGGTATCCGGCCTCCGGTCTCTCCTACCATCGCCCGGCATGCCGACTCTCGCCCTGATCGACGGGCATTCTCTGGCCTACCGCGCCTTCTATGCGCTGCCGAGCGACCTGGCGACACCGACCGGACAGGTGACGAACGCCGTCTACGGGTTCACCTCGATGATCATCAAACTGCTCGGCGAGGAGCATCCGGACGCCATGGCGGTCGCCTGGGACAGTCCGGAGCGGACCTTCCGTGCCGAGCGGTACACCGAGTACAAGGCACAGCGTGAGGCGGCGCCCGACCTATTCCGCAGCCAGCTGCCGCTGATCCACGAGGTGGCCGACGTACTCCGGCTGGCCCAGTTCATCGCGCCGGGCTGGGAGGCCGACGACATCATCGCCACCGTGGCCCGGGGCGCCGCCGCTTCCGGATGGGAGGTGCTCGTGGTCACCGGCGACCGCGACGCATTCCAACTGATCGGGGGGCGGATCAAGGTCTACTACACGCGGCGGGGGATCAGCGACATTGTGGTGGCGGACGCCGCTTACGTGCTCGACAGGTACGGGGTGACTCCGGAGCAGTATCCGGACTACGCGGCACTGCGGGGCGACTCCTCGGACAACCTCCCCGGCGTTCCCGGGGTGGGGGAGAAGACCGCCTCCCGACTCGTTGCGGGGTACGGCACCCTCGAGGGGATCTACGAGCACCTCGACGAGCAGACCCCCAGGCTCAAGGAGAGTCTGGCGGGGGCGCGGGAGCAGGCCTTTCTCAACCGCGATCTCTCCCGCCTCGTCGACGACGTCGCCGTCGAGACCGATCCGGAACGGCTGCGCCTGCTGCCCTGGGATCCGCAGGAGGTGCGCCGGGTCTTCGACGAGCTCGCCTTCCGATCGTTGTGGCAGCGCCTCCAGGAGATCGGGGGAGCGGCCGCGGAGCGCGACGAGGTGATCGAGGTGGAGGTGGGGTCGGGATCGGGAGCCGATGCCCTCGCCGCTGCCGGACCGGGGATGCTGGCACTCGATCCCGTGTGGGAGGACGGCGACCTCGTCGGCATCGCGGTGGCCAAGGACGACGGGGCCACCTTCGTTGCCTTCGACCGGCTGGGCTCGCTGGCCGACGCGCTCGCCGATCCGGCCGTGCCGAAGGCCCTCCACGACGCCAAGCCGTTGGTTCGGGCGTTGTTCGACGCCGGACTCGATCTGCGCGGTCTCGCCTTCGACACCCAACTCGCCGCCTTCGTGATCAATCCCGGAGCCGGCAACCAGCCGCTGAGCGACCTTGCCGGGCGCGTGCTCGGGATCGAGATCGCCGCCGAGGGGGAGCGATCGACGCAAGGCACCCAGGGCACGCTCGCCTTCGAAGCGGCCGGTCCGGACCTGGAGGCGGCGGGGCGCCGTGCCACGGCAGTGGCGCGCCTCGTGGCACCTCTGGGGGAACAGCTGGACGCCCGGGGTGGGCGGCGGCTGTTCGATGAGGTTGAGCTGCCGCTGGTCCGGGTTCTCGCCCGGATGGAGGAGGCCGGGATCGGCATCGACCGGGACTACCTCGAGGAGCTGGGAGAAAGCCTGCGCGACCGCCTCGCCACGCTGGAGAAGCAGATCTACCAGGCGGCCGGGGAAGCGTTCAACGTCAACTCGACGCTCCAGCTGCGGGAGGTGCTGTTCGAGCGGCTCGGGCTCCCGGTGTTGAAGAAGACCCCCAAGGGCCAGCCCTCCACCGACGCCTCGGTGTTGCAGAAACTGGCCGACGACCACCCCGTGGTCGACCATCTGCTCCGGTTCCGGGAGCTGGAGAAGCTGCGTTCCACCTACGTCGACGGGCTTCTGCCCCTGATCGCGGCAGACGGCCGCATCCACTGCATATTCAATCAGACCGGAGCCTCGACCGGGCGAATCTCATCCGAGCAGCCCAACATGCAGAACATTCCGGTGCGCTCCGAGGAGGGCCGGACCATCCGCAGGGCATTCGTGGCGTCACCCGGTCACGTGTTCGTGGTTGCCGACTACAGCCAGATCGAGCTGCGCATCCTCGCCCACCTGTGCGGTGATCCGGCGCTGGTCGAGGCCTTCCGGAGAGGAGCCGACGTGCACACCGAGACCGCGGCGCGGGTGTTTGCGGTCGCCGCCGGCGACGTCACTCCCGAGATGCGCCGCCGGGCAAAGGTGATCAACTTCGGTTTGTTGTACGGCATGGAGGCCTACGGGCTGGCCCAGCGTCTCGAGATCTCCCAGGAGGAGGCCCGGGAGCAGATGGAGGCCTACTTCTCGCAGTTCGCCGGAGTGCGAGCGTTCATGGAGTCGATCGTCGCCGAGGCACGCAACACCGGGTACACCGAGACGATCCTGGGACGGCGTCGCTATCTGCCGGAGCTGGTCTCCGGAAACTTCCGGGAGCGGCAGGCGGGGGAACGCATGGCGCTCAACGCCCCGATCCAGGGCTCCGCGGCCGACATCATCAAGAAGGCGATGATCGTGCTCGACGAACGCCTCGAAGCCACCGGTGCGGCCATCCTCCTCCAGGTGCACGACGAGCTCGTCGTCGAGGCGCCGATCCCGGCCCGGGACGAGGTGGCCGCCACCGTACGCGAGGTCATGGAGGGGATCGTCGATCTCCGGGTGCCGCTGCTGGCCGAGGTGGGGGTCGGGACGAGCCTGGCGGAGGCCAGGCACTGAACCCGGCTGGTCCCGGCCGGAGGCGCTGTGGTACGCTCTGACCCGCCCCCGGACCCTTGGCGTCCGGGGACCCCCGTTCGAGGTGAACCTAAGCCCATGACCAAAGAGACAGTGACCGCGCCCGCTGCGGATGCAGCGGCCGTCGAGGCGCCGGCAGGCGACGCACCGACGAACGACCGCCTGCAGGTGGCCGACCAGGCCGCGGCCATGAGGGGGTTGGGAGACATCCCCAACGACCTCACCGCCGAAGATTTCGCGGCCGCCGTCGAGCGGACCGTGGTGGAGTTCAGAGAGGGAAGCCTGATCACCGGCACGGTCGTGCGGGTGGACCCCGACGAGGTCCTCGTCGACATCGGCTTCAAATCCGAGGGCGTCATTCCTGCGAAGGAATTGTCCATCCGGAATACAGTCAATCCCGCCGACATCGTCAAAGTCGGTGAGCAGATCGAGGCCCTGGTCCTCACGATGGAGGATTCCGAGGGACGGCTCATCCTGTCCAAGAAGCGCGCCCAGTACGAACGCGCCTGGGGCCGCATCGAGAAGGTCATGAACGAGGCCGGCACGGTCACCGGCCAGGTCATCGAGGTCGTCAAGGGTGGGCTCATCGTCGACATCGGCCTGCGCGGGTTCCTCCCGGCGTCCCTGGTCGAGCTGCGCCGGGTCCGCGACCTTCACCCCTACATCGGAGAGACGCTCGAGGCGAAGGTGATCGAGCTCGACAAGAACCGCAACAACGTCGTGCTCTCACGCCGCGCCTACCTCGAGGAGGAGCAGCAGGAGCAGCGGCAGGCCTTCCTCGACGAGCTCAAGGCCGGTGAGATGCGTGACGGCGTGGTTTCGTCGGTGGTCAACTTCGGCGCCTTCGTGGATTTGGGCGGGATGGACGGCCTCGTGCACGTTTCCGAGCTGTCCTGGCAGCACGTCAGCCATCCCTCCGAGGTGGTGTCCGTCGGGGACAAGGTGAAGGTGAAGGTGCTCGAGGTCGATCTTGACCGCGAGCGCATTTCTCTGTCGATCCGCCAGACTCGCGAGGACCCGTGGGAGTCGTTCAGCGGCGCCCACGGTGTCGGCGACGTCGTCGATGGAAAGGTCACCAAGACGGTGCCGTTTGGGGCCTTCGTGTCGGTCGCCGATGGTGTCGAGGGTCTGGTGCACGTCTCGGAGATCGCCATGCATCACGTGGAGAGCCCCGAACTCGAGCTATCGGTCGAGCAGCCGGTCAAGGTGAAGATCACCGAGATCGACGGCGAACGCCGGCGCATCAGCCTGTCGATCAAGCAGGCGCTTCCGGAGTGGGAGAGCCGAAGCCAATGGCAGGAGGAAGAGCGTCGTCCCGGTCCGCCTCCGGCGGCGGGAGGCGATCGCGGCAAGCGCAAGAAGAGCCAGGAGTTCGAGAAGGAGGAGGCGGGCGAAGGACCGGCGCCCACCTTCAACGCCGACGCCTCCCTGGAGGCGATCCTCGAAGAACTCAAGCAGCGCGGTATCGGGAGGAAGTAGGCATCAGGCATCAGAGACCAGGTCTCTGACATCTGATATCTGGTTTCTGGTCTCTGGTTTCTAGTGCCTGTCACCTTCTGCCAGGTGACTAGCCCTCCGTCCTCAAGTTCCCCATCTGGGCTCCGATGTTTTCGGTAGGTCCGGACGCGGATCGAGAAAGGTGGAGATGCAGTCCCAGCGGCGTCTCGTGCTCGTCGTCGATGCCGACCAGGGTTTCGCCGAGGATGCCCGCATGCTGTTTTCCGGGCAGCGGGTCCTGACCGCGCGCAGTATCGACGAGGCCGCCGAGATCGTTCCCGGCGGACGCATCGATGTGGCAGTGCTCGGTCCCTCACTCGGCTCTGAGGACGGCATCGTTGCGGCGCGGGATCTCCGAACCGTCGATCCCACCCTCCCGCTGGTACTGGTGGCAAACCTGGTCACCAACCGGATGATGCTCGCCGGGATGAAGACGGGCCTCGCCGGCGTCGTGGAAACGCCGCTCACGCCGGGCAAGGTCGACGAGATCCTCGCCGCCGCGCGGGGCGGACATCCCGGACCGGCTGCGGTCGGGGAACCGGACGATGGTCCGGTCGTCTCGGTGGAGATCGAGGCCGTAGCGGGCTCTGCCGTGCCCGCAGCATTCACCGCCCCGACCGCGCCGGCGTTGCCGGCGCCTGCCCATCCCGGGGACGACCGTCTGTTCGCTCCGGATCCCGAGTGGGAAGAGGCGAGGCCGGTTGGGCGCACCGATGCCCGGGAGGTCCCCGACGACGCCCCAACGGTGGTGGCATCCCCGCCGATCGAGGTGGTGGCCGGCGCCGGCCGCGTGACGCCGCCGGGTCCGATCGTCGGGACTCCGCCCCCGGCTCGGGTGCCTCTGACCGCGGCCGAAGCCGACTCCCCGCGCTCGGTCGATGTGGTCCAGCCGCTTCCTCCGGCATTCGCGCCACAAGCCGATGCCCCCGTCTTCGATGCGGCACCGGCCCTTCCTGCGTGGTCTCCTCCGCCGACCGATGACCCCGTCGTCAATGTGGTCCAGCCGCTTCCTCCGGCATTCGCACCACAAGCCGTTGACCCCGTCTTCGACGCGGCACCGGCCCTTCCTGCGTGGTCTCCTCCGCCGACCGTTGACCCCGTCTTCGAGTACCCACCCCCTCCACCGGCACCACCACCGACGATGCGGCGCGAGGCCGACGAACTGGTGGTCGTCCACCCCGAGGATGAGTCTCCGCTGCGGAGCGGCGTTCCCGCCGCCTCACCTTTCGCCCACCCGGAGCCGACACCCTCCCCGGCTCTGCGGCCGGCCGCCGGGGGAGGCCGGGTGGTCGCGGTCATGGCGGGTAAGGGCGGCTCCGGCAAGACGGTCACCGCCACCAACCTGGCCATGGCGCTGACCTTCCAGCGTGGCGACGGCCGGGTCGTCATCGTGGACACCGATCTCCAGTTCGGTGACGTGGCGCTCATGCTGCAGTTGGACCCGTCGCGGACCCTCCTGGACTTCGTGGGGAAGATCGATGACCTCTCCGATGCCCGGTTCGAGTCGATGCTCCTCCGCCACGAGAGCGGGTTGCGCGTCCTTCCCGCCCCGGTCCTTCCCACCAGTGAGGACGAGGTTCCGGCGAAGCTCATCGCAGCCATCATCGATCGACTGCGCGCGCTCTACGAGGTCGTCGTGATCGACACCCCGCCGATCTTCGACGATCACCTGATCACGGTTCTGGAACAGGCCGACGACGTCCTCGTCGTGGTCGACATGGACCTCCCGTCGGTGAAGAACGCCAAGATCGCCCTGGACGCGCTCCGCGGCGCCGGATTCCCGATGGGTCGTATCCAGCTCGTGGTCAATCGGGTCAACGCCAAGGCGAGACTCGACCTCGTCGAGCTCGAACGAAGCCTGGGGCTCCGCGTGGCGGGCTCGATCCCGTCCGACCGGCTGGTGCCACAGTCCGTGAACGAGGGGATCCCGGTTGTGGCGCTCAGCCCCCGGTCGAGGGTGGCCCGCGCGTTTCACGTGCTGGCCGGCCTCGTCCGGACCGGCGACACGGCCCATTAGCCTCGCCCCGGTGGACGGGCAATTCTTCCTCGGCGGCGGTATCGGGAGCGGCAAGTCGGCCGCGGCGGCCCACTTCGTCTCTTTCGGGGCGGTAGTGGTGTCCGGCGACGAGGCGGGGCGCAGGGTGCTGGCGCCCGGGACCTCCGAAACGGCGGCGGTGACGGCTCGGTGGCCGGAGGCGGTCGACGCATCCGGCGGGATCGACCGGAGCGCGCTCGGCCGGATTGTCTTCGCCGATGCCGCGCAGCTGCGAGAGCTCGAGGGGATCACCGGCCCGGGGATCCGCCGAGTCATCGTCGCCGCGGTCGACGCCCACCCGGGCGACATCGTGCTCGTCGAGGTGCCCGTCTTGCGCGACCTCATCGGGCGCGGGTGGCCGTGGATCGTGGTGGACGCACCGGACGCGACGAGGATCGAGCGCACCATCGCCCGCGGCGGCGGCATGTCCGCAGGCGACGTGGGCCGAGTCATGAGCCGGCAAGTGTCGCGAGGCGAATGGCTCGCGGCCGCCGATTGGGTGATCGACAACAGCGGCGACGAGGCGGGCCTTGGCGTGCAGTGTCGGCGGATCTGGGACGAGATCACCGCCGTGTGATTCGCGTCCTGGCCCCCGGGTATCGTTGCCCGGTGAACCCGTTCCAGGTCGTCTCCGACTTCAGTCCCGCCGGAGATCAGCCACAGGCGATCGCCCGGCTCGCCGAGGGCGTGGAGGCGGGGGAGCGGTTCCAGACGCTGCTCGGCATCACCGGCTCCGGGAAGTCGGCGACCATCGCTTGGCTCATCGAGAAGGTGCAACGGCCCACGCTGGTCCTCGCTCCCAACAAGGCCCTGGGCGCCCAGCTCGCCAACGAGTTCCGCCAGTTCTTCCCGGCCAACCGGGTCGAGTACTTCGTCTCGTACTACGACTATTACCAGCCTGAGGCCTACATCCCGCAGAGCGACACATACATCGAGAAGGACGCGACGATCAACGATGAGATCGAGCGGCTGCGGCACAGCGCCACCGCTGCGCTCCTCACCCGGCGTGACGTCGTGATCGTCGCCTCGGTGTCGGCGATCTACGGCCTCGGCTCTCCCGAACAGTACGAGGGCCAGGTGCTGCGCCTGGTGCGGGGGGTCGAGTACCCCCTCGGCGACGCGGTGCGCCGGCTCGTCGACATCCAGTACCAGCGGAACGAGGTCAACCTGATCCGGGGGCGGTTCCGGGTCCGGGGCGACACCCTCGAGGTCATGCCCGCGTACGAGGAGACGGTGTTCCGCGTCGAGTACTTCGGCGACGAGGTCGAACGTATCACCGAGATGAACCCCGTGACCGGCGAAGTTCTGGCCGAGCTCCCCGAGTTCTGGGTGTATCCGGCCAGCCATTACGTCGCGACCGAGGAACGGATGCGTTCGGCGCTCACCGCGATCGAGGTCGAACTGGGGGAGCGGCTCCGCTGGCTCGAGGAACGCGGGAAGTTGCTGGAGGCGCAGCGGCTGAGGATGCGCACCTCCCACGACCTCGAGATGATGCGCGAGCTCGGTTACTGCAACGGAATCGAGAACTACTCGCGTCACATCGACGGCCGACGGCCGGGGGATGCGCCGTACACGCTCCTCGACTACTTCCCCAAGGATTACCTGATGGTGGTGGACGAGTCGCATGTGACGATTCCGCAACTCCACGGTCAGAGCGAGGGCGATCGCAGCCGCAAGGAGGTGCTGGTCGAGCACGGGTTCCGGCTCCCCTCCGCCTTGGACAACAGGCCGCTCCGGTTCGACGAGTGGCTGGAGCGCGCCCACCACGCCGTGTTCCTGTCGGCGACGCCGGGCCCCTGGGAGATCGAACACTCCTCGCGGGTCGTGGAGCAGATCATCCGGCCCACCGGCCTCGTCGACCCCGAGGTCGTGATCCGGCCGACCCGGGGGCAGATCGACGACCTGCTCGAGGATATCCGGGTCTGTGCGGAGTCCAACCAGCGGGTCCTGGTAACCACGCTCACCAAGAAGATGGCGGAGGACCTCTCCGAGTACCTGCTCGAGGTCGGGGTGCGGGCGCGTTATCTCCACTCCGACATCGACACGCTCGAGCGGGTGCAGATCCTGCGCGACCTGCGTCTCGGCGAGTTCGACGTGCTCGTCGGCATCAACCTGCTGCGCGAGGGTCTCGACCTTCCCGAAGTAGGGTTGGTGGCGATCCTCGACGCCGACAAAGAGGGATTCCTCCGTTCCCAGACGTCGCTCATCCAGACGATCGGCCGTGCCTCCCGCAACGTCGACGGGCGGGTGGTCATGTACGCCGACTCCGTGACGGAGTCGATGCGCCGGGCGATCAGCGAGACCAACCGGCGGCGGGCGGCACAGGTGGCGTACAACGCCGAACACGGCATCGACCCGCAGACGATCCGCAAGAAGGTGTCGGACATCCTCGAGTTGCTGCAGAGCAGGGACGCTCCGGCGGTGGAGCGTCGACGCCGCGAGGTGCAGCCGCGTGCCCCCATCGAGCTGCCCGTCGACGACCTCACCAGGCTGATTCGGAGCCTCGAAGAGGAGATGCGGGAGGCGGCCTCCGAGCTTCGCTTCGAGTACGCCGCCCGGCTGCGCGACGAGGTGGAGGATCTCAAGCGCGAGCTGCGGGAGATGACGCGCATCGCCGGTTGATCGCAGCTCAGGTCGTCGCAGCACCACCCCAATCGGGGCGGCGACCCGTCAGGTTTCGTCGCCCCCCGAGCGCTCCGCGCTGTCCGAGGCGCTCTCCGAGCCTTCGTCTTCCTCCCGCATGCCCTTGCGCAGCTCACGAGCCGATTTTCCCAGAGCCCGGGCCAACGCGGGGAGCTTCGTGGAGCCGAAGAGGAGGAGGAGCACGGCGAGGATGAGGATGATCTCGCCGCCGCCGATCTGTCGGAACATGGGTCGGATCCTCCCGCTCGTCTGCAGGGGAGTGTAGGGGAAAGGCCGAGGTCGGCCACTCCGGGCCTCCCGCAATTCGCAATTTGCAATTGGCAAGCAACCGAATGCGGGGCTGCAAGCTGCAAGCTGCAAGCTCGTGGTGTCGCCCATCGCCTTTCGCCCATCGCCCCCAATCCGCGACCGGCCAGGAGTTCCCCGGCACTCGTACCCCGAATCCCACCCCTGAAATTCCGTCCAGGGTAGGCGGTACAATCGCCGCCCTCCGCCGGGGACGGGCCATGTCGACCGATTCCATCGTCATCAGGGGTGCCCGCGAGCACAACCTGAAGAACATCTCGCTCGAGCTGCCGCGCAACCGGCTGATCGTGTTCACCGGGCTCT
>DATDRW010000068.1:0-21350 GCA_035291545.1 Acidimicrobiia bacterium | reverse complement strand
TGAGCGCGAGAGCCAAGTTCCACTCGTGTGGTTTCTTCGTCGCCCGTCGCCCGTCGCCCGTCGCCCGTTGCCCGTTTCCTGTTGCCCGTTTCCCGTTTCCGGCTTTCTGGTGCCTGGTGCCTGGTGCCTGGTGCCTTCTCTCATACACTCGCCAGTCGCAAGGAGGTGACCGTGGAGCGTCTCACGTCGTACTCGCACGGGGCAGGTTGCGCGTGCAAGCTCGCCCCCGGTGAGTTGGCGCAGGTCCTGCGCCGTTTAGACAACCTACCGGCCACCCGGCATCCGGATCTCCTCGTCGGGATCCACGGGTCGGACGACGCCGGCGTGTTCCGGCTCTCCGACGACCTGGCGTTGGTGCAGACCGTTGACTTCTTCACCCCGATCGTCGATGAAGCCGGTGACTGGGGACGGATCGCCGCGTCCAACGCCCTCTCCGACGTATACGCCATGGGGGGCACCCCGCTCACTGCGCTGCAACTGCTGAGCTGGCCACGCGACCGGCTTCCCTTCGACCTGGCCGGCGAGGTGCTCGTCGGCGCGGCCGAGGTGCTCGCCACCGCCGGCGTCACCATCGTCGGCGGGCACTCGGCCTACGACCCGGAGCCCAAGTTCGGGCTGGCCGTGACCGGCACGGTCCATCCCGACCGGGTGCTGCGCAACCGCGGCGCTCGCCCCGGCGATCTGGTGGTGCTGACGAAGCCGATCGGAACCGGAGTGGTGTCCACCGGAATCAAACGAGGCATCGTCGCGCCGGAGATCCGCGACGCGGCGGTGGCCTCTATGGTCGCCCTCAACGACCGGGCAGGACGGGCCGCCGTCGCGGCCGGTGCTTCGGCAGCCACCGATGTCACCGGCTTCGGTCTGCTCGGGCACCTCGGGGAGATGCTCGGCGGGGTCGGGGCCGAGGTCGACGCTGCCTCGGTGCCGCTGCTCCCGGGGGCACGTGAGCTCGCCGCAGAGGGTGTGTTTCCCGGCGGGACCCGCCGCAACCTCGAGCACGTCTCCGGGTTCACCGAGTTCGACGGCACCGACGCCACGACCCGGATCCTGCTCGCCGACGCCCAGACCAGTGGCGGCCTGCTGGTGGCCATCGGCGAGGAGCGGGTCGGTGCGCTCCTCTCCGGTCTCACCCGGGGTGCGGTGTTCGCCGCGGTGATCGGACGATTCACCGGGGATCATGCCGGCACGGTGCGGGTCGCGTGAACGACTCGGAGCGCCTGCAGGCGATCGCGGACGCACTGTCCATCGGACGGCTGCGGCGCCATGTCTTCGTCTGCGCCGACGCCACCACGCCGAACTGCGCCCCGCCCGACGAGGGGAGGGCGACCTGGGCGTATACCAAGGCGCGGCTCAAGGAGCTCGGGTTGAGCTCGGCGCCTCCATCGTGGCGCGGTGATGCGACGATCGAGCCCGTTCCCCAGCCCGGTACCGGGTCGGTGCTTCGCACCAAGGTGGATTGTCTCCGGGTGTGCGAGCAGGGCCCGATCGCCGTCGTGTACCCCGACGGTGTCTGGTATCGCCGGGTGACCCCGGAGGTGATGGAGCGGATCATCACCGAGCACCTCGTGGGGGGCCGGGTGGTCGCAGAGCATGTGTTCGCCGTCGACGATCTTGGCCCTGACGATTCCTAGGCTCGGGGTGTGAAGCGGCGCACCCTGATCCTCACGGTCGGTCTCGCCTGGCTGGCCTGGCGTCTGTTCGGGCGCGAGGTCGGACCCCGTGTCACCGGCCCCCAGGAACGGCCGGAGGGGCCCCGGGGCCGTACGGTGCTCGCCGGCCGGCATGAGTTCTTCGTGCGGGAGGCGGGACCGGCAGGCGGTCCGCCACTGGTGCTCCTCCACGGGTGGCTCTACGACGGGCATGCCACCTGGCACCGTGTGCTGCCGCGTCTCGCCGCCACCCACCGGGTGTACGTGATCGAGTTGCGCAATCACGGCAAGAGCGACCGGATCCGGAGCCATTTCGAGATCGCCGACACCGCCGACGACGTCGCCCGCGTGCTCGACGCGCTGGGTCTCGGGTCGGTGCCCGTCGTCGGCTACTCGATGGGAGGGATGACCGCCCAGGAGCTGGCGGTGCGCCATCCCGGCCGGATCACCCGGCTGGTGCTCGTCGCTACCGCGGCCTACCCCGTGCCGCGGCCTCGCCGGCTGATGGTGCCGCTCTTCGTGGTGGGGCGCGCCCTGGGTCGCATCGATCGCACCCTCTTGCCCCGGATCGCCCACCGTTACCTGATGTCGACCGGGGCGGTACCGCCCGAACACGCTGCCTGGTTGTGGCAGGTGCTGCTCGATCGTGACGCCGACCTCTATTACGAGGCGGGCTTTGCGATCCTCCGTTTCGACGCCCGCGATCGCATCGGATCGATCGACGTGCCGACGCTGTGCATCGTCCCCACTGAGGACCAGCTCGTTCCCGCCCGCCAGCAGTACGAGATGGCGTCACGCATCGGAGGCTCGACGATCGTCGAGCTGGTGGGTGCCCGTCACGAGGCGGCGCTCACCCACGCCGACGACATCGCCAAGGCGATCGCGGGCTTCGTGTAGGGAGTTGCCGGTTGCCCGTTGCCCATTACCCGTCACCAAACGGGTGACGGGAACCCTTTCGGGAAACGGGAAACGGGAAACGGGAAACGATCTAGAGAAACGCCGATCGCCCCGCGACGGGGCGATCGGACGGAGTCAACCTCGGGTACGTCTAGTGCTCGCGCGCCGCGAACTGCTTGGCGATCAGCAGGCCGATGGCAACGACCACGAGAAGCAGCAGAATCTTCTTGACCACTCTGGACTCCTTCTCAGTCCTCCTACTCTATCCGAGTCGGGCGGAGAACCAAGGGAGTCTCGATACGGGATCGGAACCGCGGCCGGGTAGCCTTCGTCCCTCCCGTGATCCAGCGCCCACCCGTCTCTGTGCGTCCTGCCGACCGGTTGCTCCGGCCGGTTCCTGAGTCCCGGTGATGCGGCGCCTGCGCGTCTGGGTGGCTCTGATCAAGCCCCGCATCATCGAGCTCCTGCTGATCACGACCGTGCCGGCGATGGTGCTCGCCGCCCGCGGATGGCCCGGAAGCGCACTGGTCGCCGCAACCCTGGTGGGGGGTGTCCTCACCGCCGGGGGGGCGAACGCGATCAACAACGTGGTCGATCGGGACGTCGATGCCCGCATGGAGCGGACCCGGCGCCGGCCGCTCCCCAGTGCCGCGATCGGCCCAGCAGAGGCGTTCGGAGTCGGGGTCGGCCTCGGTGTCGCCGGGTTCTTCTGGCTGTGGGTGACGACGACCCTGCTCGCCGCCGTCCTCGCCGTCGCCGCCCTCGGCTTCTACGTGATCGTCTATACGATCGCCCTCAAGCGGTCCACCCCGCAGAACATCGTGATCGGGGGCGCTGCCGGTGCCGCCCCTGCGCTGATCGGCTGGGCCGCGGTCACGGGCACGCTCTCCCTCGAGGCATGGGTGCTCTTCGCCGTCGTGTTCTTCTGGACGCCGCCCCACTTCTGGGCACTGGCGATCAGGTTCCGCGGTGACTACGCCGCGGCCGGCATCCCGATGCTCCCTGTGGTCGCGGGTGATGAGAGGACGACGGTGCAGATCCTGCTCTACGCCATTTCGCTCACCGGCGTCTCGCTGCTGCTCCATCCGGTCGCCGGTCTCGGCGCGGTGTACCTGATCGGGGCGATCGCCCTCGGGGCCGGGTTTATCATCGGTGCCGCTTTGCTGATCGGTCACACCGGTCGAGCACTGTCGCTCTTTCGCTACTCGAACGTGTACCTGGCACTCCTCTTCGGGGCGGTCGCACTCGACGTGTTGCTGGAGTCGGCGTGATCGATCGGATCGTGCTCGCCGTCGGCACGGTCCTCGCCGTCGGCGCAGTCGGCGCCGCCGTCGTCCTGACCCGCCCCCGGCCGCATTCGCTGCGAGAGGTCGTCTACCTCGCCGTGCCCGTCGTCGGTGCGGTGGTGATCACCGCCCTCGCCTGGGCCCGGTTGTAGGCCTGCGATCCGCTGGTACGGTTGCGTAGATGCTCGCCTCGATCTCCTACCCGCCGATCCCGATCTTCCACGTCGGCCCGCTCCGGCTCTCCCTCCACGGCCTGATGGCCGGGGTCGGCTTCGTCGTCGGCGCGGTTCTCATGGTGCGCGAGGCGCGCCGACGGGGATTCGACGAAGAGAAGATCATGTCGGTCCTCAGTTGGGCCCTCGTCGGATCGCTGCTCGGCGCCCGGCTGTTCACGATCCCGGCGCATCTCGACGAAGGCCTCTCCAATGCCCTCACCCCGTTCGGCTCCTTCTCGATCATGGGCGGGTTCGCCGGGGGCATCCTCGTGGGGGGCTGGCGGATGCGTCGCCTCGGCATCGACGTGGCGGCGCACATGGACATGGCCTCGTTCGGCCTGGCCATCGGCACCGTGGTCGGCCGGATCGGGGACCTGTTCATCGTCGAACACCTCGGAGCCCGGACCGACTTCTTCCTCGGCTACCTGGTGAAGCCGGGGTACGACCTGGCCCCGCAGCACAACGGACTCGAGACGCTGTGCGAGACGGGCGGTGGGTGTGGTCCCTACCACCCCGCCGCGCTGTACGACCTGTTCGGCGCCGCGGTGTTGCTCGGTCTGCTCTATCTGGTTGCCCGGCGCTGGACGAACATCCGCTACGGCGTCCTGATCTTCACCTGGGGCGCCTGGTACGGGCTGCAGCGGTTCCTCATCGACTTCGTGCGCAATACCGATCTCCCCGGCGCCGATGCCACCGCCGGCCCATTCACCTGGAACCAGTGGACCGGGCTCACCGCCGGCATCCTCGGTCTCGCCGCCGTCGTGTGGATCGCGCTCGCAAAGCGGTCGCCCGTCGTCACTCCGGAGGCAGACACTGCCCGCGGTGCGGTACTGCCGCCCGCAGCGGTGTGACCACGGACACCGCTCCCATTCGGCCTGAAGAGCGGTTCGACGAGGAGCGCGTCGCCCGTCACCTCCGCTCCCACCTCCCCGGCCTGGTCGGGGATGGTCCCATCACGTTCTCCCAGTTCCCCGGCGGAAAGGCGAACCTCACCTACCAGGTGACGGCGGGAGCCACCGAACTCGTGCTACGCCGCCCACCGCTCGGCCCGGTGGCGCCGGGGAGTCACGACATGGGGCGGGAGTTTCGGGTGCTGAACGTGCTCCACACGGCGTACCCGCCGGCGCCGCGCGCCTATCTCTTCTGCGACGACCCCGGGGTCATGGACAAGCCGTTCTTCGTCATGGAGCGTCGCCGTGGGTTCGTCGTCCGGGCTGATTGGCCCGATGCCCTCGATCCCTCTCCGGGTTTCCGGCGCGGGGTCGCCGAACGGCTGGTCGACCGGCTCGCCGACCTCCACATGGTCGACTTTGCCGCTCTCGGCCTCGGCGGACTGGGCAGGCCGGAGGGGTTTGCCGCCCGGCAGGTGGGGGGATGGACCGACCGGTGGGAGCGATCCCGCAGCGGGGCGATTCCGGAGATGGAAGAACTCGCCCGGCGTCTCGCCGCCCGGGTGCCGGTGCCGCAGCGGGCGGTCCTGCTTCACAACGACTTCAAACTGGACAACACGATGCTCGACGACCGCGGCGAGGTGGTGGCGGTCTTCGATTGGGACATGTCTACGCTCGGGGATCCGCTGGTGGACCTGGGCACCACGCTCTCGTATTGGGGTGGCGGCGGGGGAGTGGCCGACCTCGTCGCCGCCGATTCGATGGCGCTCGGCGACGTGATGGACGTCGGTTCGGTGGCCGAACGGTACGCGACGAGGACCGGCCTCGATCTGGGGGACGTGGATTGGTACCGGGCGCTGGGGATGTTCCGCATCGCCGTCATCGTCCAGCAGATCTATGTCCGGTTCCTGCGCGGCCAGACCTCCGACGAGCGCTTCGCGGGGCTGGGCGCCGTGGTGGCGCCGCTGGCTGCAGCCGGCCTCGAACTCGTCAAGGGCTGATGGAAGATGCCGGATGCCGGAGTCCGCGCTCGTGTTCTGACTGAAGACTGAAGACGACTGGCTGGGGCCTGGTGCCTGGGGCCTGGTGCCTTCTCTTTCAGCCCACTACTCGGCGGCACGACCAGTGGCTCCAGGGATGTGGCCCGGCCGTCAGCGATCCCCCTGCCTCCAGGTTGCGCAGCAGGGCGCCGCGCGACTCCCATACGAGGAGTGCGGCGACCATCGCATTGTGCTCCGGGTCGTAGGGAGAGGCGTCCGAAGGGAAGTCGGGGAAATGTGCCTGGACCCGCCTCACCCGCTCGGCCCAGAAGGTCAGGCGGTGCTGGAACAGCCCGGTGACCCCGGACGTGGAATTGACCGCAAACGGAATGCCGTGGCTCTCGCACGAGATGATGGCGATGGCGGCATCAACCTGCCCGGGGACGCAGGTGGCCGGATTCGAGTCGTCGGCGCACACGGCCTGATCGAGACCCCAGCGGGCGAACACCTCGGTGATCAGGCCCAGCCACTGCCCGGCGCCGGCTCCGGGCACGTACCCGGCGGCGTAGCCCCGGTCGACATCGTGTTCGAATGCGGTCAGCCGGGTCAGGGTGAGTTGGTTGACAGCACCGCCTCCGGCAAGGTTGAACGTCTTCTGGAAGCGGGCCACGGCCGCCTCGGTGCGTGCTCCGTAGGAGCCATCGAGGGCTCCGGGTCCGAAGCCGACCCGGGCGAGTCGGGTCTGCAGGGCAAGGACGTCGGGGCCGCGGTCGCCCTTGCGGAACAGGACGTCGCCGGGCCCGGTGTCGGCAGCGCGCAGCGCCGCGAGGGTGGCGGGATCCACGACCCCGGTCACCGGCAGCGGCACCGATGCTTGAAAGGCGCTCACGGCGCCGCCGGTGCGAAGACCGAACTTCCCGTCGGTGGGGCCGGGGTTGAATCCCAGCGCCGCCAGGTGGGCCTGGATCTCGGCGACCCCATCACCCCTGTCGCCCTGAGCGAACAAGACGCTCGCCTCCAGCAGGCGGTCCCAGGTGGCCTGATCGACGATCCCGGTCGCCGGGAGCGAGGCGGCGGTCTGGAACCGGCCGACGGCGGCGGCGGTGCGCATCCCGTAGACGCCGTCGAGCGGCCCCGGATCGTGGCCGGCGGCGGCGAGGCGTTGCTGGAGATCGAGGACGGGTGCCCCCCGGTCGCCTCTCGCCAAGAGCGGAGCGGCGGAGGAGCCGTTGAGGGCGGTCCAGGTGGCGGCGTCGACGACGCCGGTGATTGGGAGCGCGTGGCTGCGCTGGAGATCGCGGACCGCCACTTCGGTGCGGGTGCCGAACACCCCGTCAAGCGGTCCCGGGTCGTGCCCGACGGCCTTGAGCCGGGTCTGCAGTTCGAGCACCACCGCGCCGCGATCACCGGGGGACAGGATCGGTGCATCGGCGGCAACTGCGGGAGGGGCGCCGACGAACGAGGTCGTCGCCGTGAGGACCGCGACGAGGGCAGCACCGAAGCGAACAGCAGCACGGGAGTGCATTCGTGGGTCACCGTAGGCGGGATCGGGATTTGTGCGACATCCCCCGTCGCCCGTCGCCCGTCGCCCGTCGCCCGTCGCCCGTCGCCCGTCGCCCGTCGCCCGTCGCCCGTGCCGCTGGCCAATTGCCAATTGCGAATTGCGGGAGGGCCCGGCGGGCCCGACCCTCCTACTCGATCCCGTGCAACTCGGCCTTGGCCTCACGGGTCATCAGGCCCTCGACCAGCTCGGCGGGGGTCCGCCCATCGTGGAGTACCGCACCCACCATCGTGGCGATCGGCATGTCGACGCCGTGGCGCTCGGCGAGTGCGAGGACGGCCTCCGTGGTCTTGACACCTTCGGCCACCATGTTCATCTCCCCGACGATCTCAGCGAGCGGGCGTCCCCGGCCGAGTTCGACGCCGACCCGGCGGTTGCGGCTCTGCTCGCTGAAGCAGGTGGCGACGAGGTCTCCCATGCCCGCCAGCCCGGCAAAGGTCAGGGGGTTCCCTCCCAGGGCGATGCCGAGGCGGGTCAATTCGGCGAGGGCCCGAGTGACCAGTGCCGCCATCGAGTTGTCGCCGTACCCGAGCCCGTGGGCCATCCCGGCGGCGATGGCCATCACGTTCTTGAGGGCGCCGGCCGATTCGCATCCCGCCACGTCCGGGTTGGTGTAGACCCGGAAGGTGGGCCCCATCAGCAACCGCTGCAGGGCGGCGGCGGTCTCGGGGTCGCGTACCGCCACCACCGCCGCGGTGGGCTGGCCCTGCGCCACCTCTCCGGCGAGGTTCGGCCCGGTGAGCACCCCGACGCGGTCGGAATCGGCGTCTGCCAGCACTGCGAGGATCACCTCGGTCATGCGGAGGAGGGTGCCGCGTTCGATCCCCTTGGTCAGGCTGAGGATTGGGATGCCGGGGGGCACGCGCCCGGAAGCCCGGTCGAGGATCTCGCGGAAGCCGTGTGACGGCACCGCCATCACGACGACGTCGGCGTCGACGAGCGCCTCCCCGAGGTCGGAGGTGGCGGTCACCGCGTCCGGGATGGTGATGGCCGGCAGGTAGTCCGGATTGTGCCGGGTGGTGACGATGGCGGCGGCGAGCTCGGGGCGGCGCGCCCACAGCCGGGTGTCGGCAGTGCGCCCGCACAGACAGGCCACCGCGGTGCCCCACGAACCCGCTCCGATCACGGCGACGCGCATCGGCAGACCGTACTACCCGGCGGTGGAACCCTGCCGGAGACGATCCTTGACCCGGGTGCCGCGAACGGCAAGCCTGTCGTTCGTGCGCCCGGGTGAAGAACGGCGAACCTACGTCCTCGACACCTGCGTGCTCCTGGCAGACCCGGGTGCGCTCTTTCGATTCGAGGAGCACGACGTCGTGCTCCCGCTCGTCGTGATCGAGGAGCTCGACCGCAAGAAGACGCTGATGGACGAGGTCGGGGCCAACGCCCGGCGCACCATCCGCCTGCTCGAAGGCCAGGGTGCCTCCCGTCCCGGAGGGATGTCCCGTGCGGTGTCGCTGCCCAGCGGCGGAACCCTGCGCATCGAGTTGAACGGGATCCACTCCGACCGCCTCCCCGAAGTCCTGGATCCCAGGACGCCGGATCACCGCATTCTCTCCACTTGCCTCGAGCTGGTGGCCTCCGCCGCCGGAGAGACCGTGCTGGTGACCAGGGACGCCGCGTTGCGGATCAAGGCGGCCCAGCTGGGCGTTCCGGTCCAGGACTACCGGGCGGACACCGTCGCCGTGGACGAGTCGTATTCGGGTGTGACTGAGATCGACGTCGACGCCGCCACGGTCGATCGGCTCTACGTCGAGGGCAAGATCGGCATCGAGCCCGCGGAGACCCTGTTCATCAACCAGTTCATCGTGCTGCGCGGCCCCAACTCGCAGTCGGCCATCGCCCAGGTCGCCGAGGTCGAACCCCATCCCACCCTCGTCCGGGTGCCGGGAAACCGGCGGGTGTTCGGGGTCGACACGAAGAACGTACGTCAAGCCTTTGCCCTCGAGTTGCTCCTCGATCCCGCCATTCCCGCGGTGTCGCTCATGGGTCCGCCGGGCACCGGAAAGACCTTCCTCGCCCTCGCCGCAGGGTTGGAGCAGGTGCTCGAGGCGGGGCGGTATCGCAAGGTGTCCGTGTACCGGCCGCTGATCGCGGTGGGCCGTCAGGAGCTCGGGTATCTTCCCGGCGATCTCGACGAGAAGCTCGCCCCGTGGATGGCGGCGGTGCACGACAACCTGTATGCGCTGTTCTCCGAGGGCGGACCGGGTGCGGCCCGCACCGCACTCGAGGAGTTGATGGATCGCGACGCCCTCGAACTGGCGGCGATCACCTATCTGCGAGGGCGGTCGATCACCGGCGAGTACGTCATCATCGACGAGGCGCAGAACCTCGAGTTGTCCACGCTCAAGGTGATCCTGACCCGGATCGGCCCCGATGCCAAGGTGGTGTTCTGCGGGGACTTCACCCAGGTCGACAACCCCTACGTTTCACCCTTCGGCGGCGCCGCGGCGATGATCGAGAAGATGAAGGGTCATCGGCTCTTCGGGCACGTGACGCTGGAGCGCACCGTGCGCAGCCCGCTGGCAGAACTGGCGGCGAAGATCTTGTAGGGGAGGCGCCAGGCGCCAGGCACCAGGCAGATTGCAGATTGCAGATTGCAGACTTGCGGGAGGCGGGCAGCGGGAGGCGGGCAGCGGGAGGCGGGCCGCGCAACGATGGGCGGTCGACGTTGGGGGTATGGTCGCCAGTGTGAGTGAGCGCAGCAATCCGCGCCGCAGCCTCCCCCGCCGCACCGCCCGGTTCGCGGTACGCCGGGTCGACGCCATGTTCAGCCGCCACGGACCCGCCTTCAAGCAGTTGGCGGTGTCGTGGGCCGCCAACGTGGCCGGAGACACGCTGGTGGCCGTGGCCTTGGCCGGAACGTTGTTCTTCTCGGTCCCCTCCACGGAGGCGCGGGGCAACGTCGCTCTCTACTTGGCGCTCACCCTCGCCCCGTTCACGGTGATCGCCCCGGTGCTCGGCGGGTTGTTTGCCCGGCTGCGCGGGGTCTATCGGGCGGTGCTCACGCTGGCGTCGACGCTGCGGACGGTGTTGGCCGTCGTGATGATGATGGGATTCGCCACGCTCTGGCTGTATCCGCTGGCGTTCGGGATGCTGGTGCTCTCTCGTCTGTACGGCATCTCCAAGTCGAGCATGCTTCCGGTGGCCCTTCCCCAGCCGGTGGCGCTGGTGGGGGCGAACGCCCTGCTTGCCAGGATCGGAATCATCGCCGGCGCGGTCATCCTTCCGGTGGGGGCCGCCGCCGCAAGCATCGATCCGGCGGTGGCGCTGGCGCTGGCCGCGGTGTGCTTTGGCCTCTCGGCTTTCAGCAGCCTCGGCCTTCCCGATCCCCGCGAGGCGGCGCGCCGCGACATGGAGATGGGCGTTGAGGAAGTCCTGGCGCCGATGCCGAAGGCACCCCCGGCCCGGGCGCTGCGGCTGGCCCGGCTGGCCACCGCCGGGGTCCGGCTCATCAACGGCTTCCTGCTCCTGCTGCTCGCCTTCGAGTTCCGCGACGCCGACGCCGGCGGGCTCGACTTTGCCGCGCTCATCGCCGCCGGCGGGGGCGGGTACGGACTCGCCTCGCTGATCAGTCCTCCGCTGGAGCGGGTGGTACGCGAGGAGCCGATGGTGGTGGCGGCGCTGGCCGTCGAAGCAGCGGCCGCCTTCATCGCCGGCCTGTTCTTCAACCTCGGTGCCGCAGCCGCACTGGCGGCGGCGGCCGGCCTCGCCTGGGGAACGGCAAAGTTCGCCTTCGACGGGCTGCTGCAGGCCAGTGTCCCGCCCGACCGGCGCGGCGGCGCATTCACGCGGTCGGAGACCATGTTCCAGCTGGCCTGGGTGCTGGGGGCGATCCTTCCGGTGACGGTGGCGATCGACGCCCAGGTGGGCCTGGCGATCGCCGGATGCGCCGCATTGGCGGCGCAGACCGTCTTTGTGGCCGTGCTGCTGGGGAGGCGCTAGGCGGCGCCGCCCTCCGTGGCTTCCGGGGGCGCGATATCGACCGAGAGCGTGACGCCGGCGAGGAGCGCTCCCAGGGCGGCGGCCGCGGCGAACCGGGGCGCCAGAATGATCCCGGCGGCACCGATCGCGGCGGCGTGGAGCACCTTGGTCTGCACCATGGGACGGCCGTCGGCGGCACGCACCGTCACGGTGCGCGAGTACGCGTTGGCGAGAATGTCGGTGAATTCTTCTTTCACGCCCGTGAGGGTAGCCCGGAGCCGTAACCTCGGGAGATGCGCGCGCTGCAGATCACCGCGATCGGGTCACCTCTCGACGAGTTGAGGCTCTCCGAGCCGGAGCCCGGTTCCGGCGAGGTGGTGGTGCGGATCGAAGCCGCCGGGATCTGCCGCTCCGACGTCCACTACCGATCGGGCCACCGCCCCATCCCCGGAGTTCCGCTGGTGCCGGGTCACGAGGTGGCGGGGTCGATCGTCGCCGTGGGCGCCGGGGTGCCGTTGGAGCGGCTTGGGGAACGGGTGTGCCTCCACTACCTGGTGACCTGCGGTCGGTGTGCCGCCTGCCATCGCGGCGCTGAGCAGTTCTGCGAGGTGGGAGAGATGATCGGTCTCGACCGCCAGGGTGGGTATGCCGAGGCGATCGCGGTGCCGGCGTCCAACGCCCTCCTCATCCCGGCCTCGGTCTCCACCGAAGCCGCCGCGGTGATGATGTGCTCCACGGCGACGGTGCTCCACGCCCTGCGCCGGGCGACCCTGCAGGCGGGGGAGCGGGTGGCGGTGCTCGGCGCCGGCGGGCTGGGCATCTCGGCGGTGCAACTGGCGATCACATTCGGGGCGGGACGGGTGTTCGCCGTCGACGTCAACCCGGTGAAGCTGGCCGCGGCGGAGCGCTTCGGGGCGGTGCCGATCGACGGGACCGGCGACGTCGCCGCGGCGTTGCGCGCCGCCGGGGGCGTCGACGTCGCCCTGGAACTGGTGGGGCTCTCCGATCTGATGCGGGTCGCGGTGGCATCGCTCGCCCCGGGAGGCAGAGCGGTTGCGGTCGGGATCACCCGCGAGGAGTTCGGGCTCGACCCGTTCCGTGATCTGGTGATCGCCGAGCGCAGCATCATCGGATCCGCCGACCACCTCGCCGGCGAGGCCCGCGAGGTGCTGGCGCTGGCGGCGACCGGCCGCATCGACCCGGGCGGGGCGATCACCGCCCGGGTGCCGCTCGAGGCCGCCGCGGTCAACGGCGCCATGGACCGCCTCGAACGGTTCGGGGACGACATCCGCACGGTGATCACCCCGGGTGCGGGGTAACTTCGCATGGTGCGACTGCCCCGCGACGTCCAGGAGGCCGTAATCGCCCATTCCGTCGCCGCCCTGCCCGAGGAGGCGTGCGGGCTGCTCGCCGTCGACGCCGGTGGCGAGGTTCGCGTCGCCTATTGCCTGGGCAACGTCGAGCGTTCCTCGACTCGGTTCACCGTCGACCCCGACGGGCATTTCGCCGCGCTTTGTCACGCCGAGGGCAACGGATGGCAGATCGGCGGCGCGTTCCACTCCCACCCCCGCTCCGCCGCAGCGCCGTCGCGCACGGACGTGGCCGGGGCGCTCGACCCGGACTGGGTGTATCTCATCGTCGGGCTCGGCGGCGGCACATCGGAGGTGCGAGGCTGGCGGATCCGCGGCGGTGAGGTGATAGAAGAGCCGATCACCCTGATCGAGGGGAGTACCGCCCCGTGTCCCTGAGCTACCACGAGCTGGTGGCCCTGGCCAAGCGGGAGATCCGCGAGGTGACCCCCGGAGACCTCGCCGCCCGTATGTCCCATCCGCCGCTGATCGTGGACGTGCGTGAGCCGCAGGAGTTCCACGCCGGAACGATCCCCGGAGCGGTGTTGATCCCGCGTGGCGTGCTCGAAGGGGCGATCGGCCGGGTCGCCCCCGGCCCGGACGCCGAGATCGTGCTCATCTGTTCGGCCGGGAACCGGTCGGCGCTCGCCGCCAAGGAACTGCAGGACATGGGCTATCGCAAGGTGGCCTCGCTCGCCGGCGGGTTCGGGAGATGGCGCGCCGAGGGGCGGGATGCGTCGTACCCGGTCGACGAGTCGGCGGCGCGCTACGCCCGGCACTTCGTGCTCCCCGGGGTGGGCGCCTCCGGACAGCAACGGCTGGGCGCCGCCCGGGTGCTGGTGATCGGCGCCGGGGGTCTCGGGTCGCCGGCGGCGCTCTACCTCGCCGCCGCCGGGGTAGGCACCATCGGGGTCGTCGACGACGACGTCGTCGAACTGTCCAACTTGCAGCGCCAGGTGCTGCATCGGACCGACGGAATCGGGACGCTCAAGGTCGACTCGGCGGCGGCGGCGCTCACCGCCCTCAACCCCGAGGTGGTGGTGGTCGCCCACCCCGAGCGGCTTGCCGCCGCCAACGCCCTCGACCTGATGTCCGGGTACGACCTGATCGTCGACGGTTCGGACAACTTCCCCACCCGGTACCTGGTCAACGACGCCGCCCTCCACCTCCGCATCCCCGTGGTCCATGGGTCGGTGTTCCGCTGGGAGGGTCAGGTGACCGTGATCGACCCGTACCGCGGGCCGTGCTACCGGTGCCTGTTTCCCGAGCCGCCCCCGCCGGAACTGGCTCCGGACTGTGCCGAGGCGGGTGTGTTCGGCGCCGTCCCCGGGGTGATCGGGTCGATCCAGGCGATCGAGGCGGCCAAGCTGATCCTCGGCATCGGCGACACGCTCGTCGGTCGTCTGGTGGTGTTCGACGCCCTCGCCCAGGAGACGACCGAGCTGCGGGTGCGCCGCAACCCGCAGTGCCCGGCGTGTGGTGATGAGGGCCGGCCGCCGACGCTCGTCGACTACGACGAGGCGTGCCGCCCCGCTCGTATCTGACTTCCCGATCAGGGGGCGACGATCACCCGGTCCACCCTCCCGCCCGCGGTCGTGACGTAGATCTCGCCCGCCCCGTCTTTGCCGAAGGAAGTGAGACCGGGGAGCACGACGTCGAACACCCGGGTTTCGATGACGCCGTCGGCGTCGATGCGGAGCCCCATGATCTCCCCCGAGCAGTAGTCGGCAAACAGGTAAACGCCGAAGAGTTCCGGGAACCTCGCCCCTCGGTACACATAGCCCCCGGTGATCGAGCACCGCCCCGTGCCGTGGTCGTACTCGTGGATTGGGGGAGTGAACAACAGCGGCTCGGTGCATTGGGCTCCAATGCCGCGGAAGCAGTGGGTCCCCTCGAAGATCGGCCACCCGAGGTTCATCCCGCCGTCGTCGACCGTGATCAGGTCGACCTCCTCATAGTCGCCCTGTCCGACGTCGCCGATCCAGAGATCGTCACCGTCGAAGGAGAACCGCCACGGGTTGCGGAGACCTGAAACCCACACCTCGGGGGCACCCCGGGCTCCGTCGGCGTAGGGGTTGTCGGGCGGGATGGCGTAGGGAGCGTCGCCGTCGATGTCGAGGCGCAGGATGTCGCCGAGCAGGGTGAACCGGTCTTGCCCGTTGCCGTAGGTGTCGCCGCCGCCACCACCGTCGCCGAGGGCGACGTAGAAGTAGCCGTCGGGCCCGAAGGCGATCATCCCTCCGTTGTGGTTCGCCGCCGGCTGGTCGACGGTGAGGATGGTCCGGATCGGTTCGGGGTCGGCGGCAGCGGCGTCGAGCGGGAAGGCGTACTCGGCGATCATCGTGTCACCATCGGTGTCGGTGTAGTGGACGATCATCCGCTCCGGCTGGTTCGGGTGGAAGGCGAGTCCGAGGAGGCCCTGTTCGCCGCTGAAGCGGACCGGTCCGGTGATGTCGAGCACGACGGTCCTCTCCGTACCGGAGAGCGCCCACACGATGCCGTCCTGGTCGATTATGTACAGCCGATCGTCGTCGTCCCGGGTGGTGACGAAGATCGGTTGGGTGAAGCCGTCGGCGACGGGTTCCGTGGCGATTTCGATCTCGGCGAGGGGAGGGGGCGCGGGGATCGTCGTCGTGGTCGTCGTGCTGGTGCTGGTCGTCGTGCTGGTTGTTGTGGTCGTGGTGGTCGTGGCTGTGCTGGTCGTGGCTGTGCTGGTCGTGGTGGGCGAAGCGGCCGAGGAACAGGCGGTGAGCACCAGGACGAGGGCGGCGAGGAGGCGGGTCATGCGAGGGCGAGGTTAGGTGTCAGGTGGGCGGAGGCCCCGACGATGGACGATGGGCTCGCCAAGTACACCAAGCCACACCGATCAAATCGGGTGACCCAGACCGGCGCTCAGGCGTATGCTGAGGAGACCGACAACTGGGAGGTTCGATGGTGGTCGCAAGAAAGACGAAGGGCTCCAAGCCCGTGAAGAAGGCCACAACCGCAGCGGCCAAGGCCAAGACCGCACCGGCCACTGCTCCGATGGGAACGGCCCTGGCCGCTCCGATGACGCCAAACCTCTGGGACAAGCCCAGAGATGTCGCCGCAGACGCCAAGGACAAGATGGTCCCGCCGGCCGAGAAGCCCTGGGAGAAGACCACGTACACCCCCGGGAACGTCTGGGACAAGCCCAAGGACGTCCCGGCGAAGCCCTGGGAGAAGCCCAAGGACGTCCCCGCCAAGCCATGGGAGAAGCCCAAGGACGTCTCCGCCAAGCCCTGGGACGTCCCCGCAGACGCCACGGAGAAGATGGTCCCGCCGGCCGAGAAGCCCTGGGAGAAGCCCAAGGACGTCTCCTAGAAGGCTTGGGAGAAGACCAAGGACGTCGCTGGGGACGCCAAGAACAAGGCCAAGGAGCGGCGCCCGTAGGGAGGGTCCCGAGGGGTCCCTGACCTCAACTTCACCAGGGCGAGCGACGCTCGCTACCCGATTTGATCAGATATCAGCACACCGGTCACGGGTGACCCGGCGAAGCCGGGGGCGCCCAGGGAACGCCCAGGTTGGCGTGGGCTGGGCGGGCTGCTCACTGAGTCGCTCGGTGGGTGCCGGTGCTGGCTCGCTAAAGGCGAATGTGCCGATAGTTGGACCGCCGCTCCTACCCGCCGCGCCGGAGAGTATCGATGGCGTAGACGACGTCCAGGGTCTCCTGAACGAACACCGTGACGGCGGTCCGGCGCTGGGTGCCATTGTCGGGCGCTTGGACGCCGAGGAGAATCGCCTCAGCCGCGCCCGGGAGGTCGCTGGCTTCGTCAACTAGCACGGCATACGCCGGCTCCAGATCGGACGGGACATCGGTGCGCCCCACGACTGAGGCTGCCCATGTCTCAAGGTCGGCATGGAGTGAGGTCAAGGCGTTCGTCGTGCTGGCGAATGTCGCCTGGCGGTTCTCCCAGTTGTACTCGATCTGATTGGCTCGGTTCAGGAGAGCGACCACCTGGGCGTCGAGTTCCTCCAGGACTGGGAGAAATGCGGCGACCGCTGCTGTGAGCTCGGTCGGTGCCCATTGAGTACTGAGGCTCACCCGGTCGACGTAGCTGTAGTAACACAGGTGGTCGATGGCCTGTTCGGCAGCGTCGTCGGCGGGCGAGTTGTACCCGCTCGACCAGCCTCCTCCGGCATCATCAACCGACCATGTCACGCCGGTCAGGCCGTGGTCTGTCATGCATGCCGCCATTCGAGCGACTGCCCGCACGAACTCATCCCGGCTGACCTTGCCGTCAGCGAGGATTGCGTTCTGGAGGTCCGTCCCCGCCTGCTCGAGCTCGGTTGGCACGGCGATAGTGGTGGTGGCCCCAGATGTGACGATTCCGGTCTCGAGGGCACTTCGCTGTTCGCGGGTTCCCACCGCCACGGCGTCGGGAAAGGTCTGTCGAGCAAGCTCGACCAGTTCGTCGGTATCCGCGTTTGGGCCGACCCAGATCCGTATTGACGCAGGCAGGACCGACGGATCCTGCTCGACGATCTCGATTAGCGAGGGCTGATCGGGGAAGAGCTCAGCGAATTCCTGGAGGGTCTGGTCGGCGCCCCAGAATGATGCGTACTCGACGCCCTCCCACGTGGCGACGTCCGCCGCGGCTAGCTGCGCCGTAACGGAGTCGATGTCCGAGTGGAACCAAACAAAGAGGTCGGCCTCGCGATCCGGTTCCCCGGCAGGTGCCACGAACCCGCGGGGCGATGCGGTGGGATCAAGCAAGAGACTCGCGCCGATCATCGCCAATACGAGGGCCACGACGGCTCCGACCTGCACGACCCGAACGACTCGGAGATGCCGCGCAGCCGCGCCCGTCCCGCGGGTCGGCACCTCAGCGACCCTTTGCCGCACTTCTTCTGCAGCATGTTCCAGCCGGTCGTCGATGGTTTTCATAGTCGCTCCCTATCGGCAAGTCGACGGGAGAGGGATTCCCTGCCACGTCGAAGGTGGGTGTGGACCGTGTTCTCGGAGCACTCAAGAATTCGCGCGATGTCTGAGACTTCCTGGCCATCGAGGTAACGGAGTGCGACCGCCTGGGCCTGTCGTAGCGGGAGGCGACGCACCTCTCGCCAAATCAGTCCCGCCTCGGGATCAAGCGGAGGGATGGCGTAGTTTTGCCCCCCGAGTCGAATCAGTGCCCTCGCTTCTGCCGCCCTGCGGCGGAGCCATGATGTCGCCCGGTTCGCAACCACGCGGCGGACCCACGCCCCGGGATCGTCGTAACCCGAAACCTGCTCCCAGCTGCGATACGCCGCCACAAAGGCCTCCTGGGCCAGGTCCTCCGCCCCTGACCGACTCCCGGAAAGCACGTATGCCAAGCCCAGGACCGACCGCCGTTCCCGGGCGTAGAAGGACTCGAACTCTTCAGCGAAGCCCTTGCCCGTGGGGTTTACCGCTCCAACCTTTAGATCGATCGCCACATCATCCGTCCCCAGCTGGGCTGTGTGTCATCCAGTAACACGCACAACCACCCGGAATCTGTGACAGGAATCTGAACGCCCACTCACGGCGTAATCGCCAGGACGAACGGAACTCGGAGGCTGGTGATGTCCTGACAGGGGTCCCGAGGGGCCACTGACGTCGCCGACTCCTGCTACCTGCTCCTACACCTCTTCCAGCGCCTGCGCCATGTCCGCGATGAGGTCGTCGGGGTGCTCGACCCCGATCGAGAGGCGGATCAGGCTCTCGGTGATCCCTTTGGCGGCGTTGGCCTCCTTGCCCGCCTCGCAATGGGTCATGGTGCACGGGTGTTCGGCGAGCGAGTCGACCGAGCCCAGGCTCACGGCGAGTTTGAACAAGCGGAGGGCGTCGAGGAACCGGTACGCCTCGTCCTGGCCGCCCACCACCTCGAACGAGATCATGCCTCCGGCGCCGAGGCACTGCCGCTTGAACAGGTCGTGGCGGGGATCACCCGCGGCGAGATGGCCCAGGTAGTTGACGGACTTCACCTTGGGGTGGTCGCGCAGGAAGTCGGCCGCCCTCCGAGCGTTGTCGGCCTGGCGCTCCATGCGGAGCCGAAGGGTCGCCATGCTCCGCATCAGCAGCCAGGCGGTGAAGGGGGTCATCATGTTTCCGGTGAAGGTCCGCATCGCCCGGATCGGATCGATCATCACGCGGGAGCCGAGCGCAGCGCCGGCGATGAGGTCGCCGTGTCCGCCCAGGTACTTGGTCGCCGAGTAGAGGACGATGTCGGCGCCGTGGTCGAGGGGCAGCTGGAACACCGGTCCGAGGAAGGTGTTGTCGACCGCCAGCGGCACCTTGTGGTCGGGAGTGGAGAAGCGGGCGGCGACGGCGGCCAACATCTGGAGATCGATGAGGTCGTTCGTCGGGTTGGCCGGGGTCTCGGCGTACACGATCCCGAGCCGGCGCTCGGTGGCGGTGATGCGGGCGGCGACGTCCGCCGCCGTGGCGTGATGGTCGAACCGGACGAATTCGATGCCGTACTGGGGCAGCACCGTTTCGATGAAATGATGGGTGCCCCCGTAGATCGGGGAGGAGGCCGCCACGACATCGCCGGGCCGGAGATGCGCCCACAGCGCGGTCGTGATCGCCGCCATCCCGCTGACGAAGAGCGCCGCCGTCTCGGCGTCGTCCCAGAGGGCGAGTCGTTGCTCGGCGATCTCGAGGTTCGGGTTGTTGAGCCGCGAGTAGATCAGATCGGGGTGCTCGTCGGGACGCGGTTCGGAGAGCCCATAGGCGATCTCGAAACAGCGGGCGCCGACGGCTGCCGACGGAAACACGAAGGTCGAGGTCTGAAAGATCGGGGGAGAGGCGGCTCCCTCGGACCACTCCGGCCGGAAGCCGTAGGTCATCATCAGGCTCTCGGGATGGAGCTCCGCCGGATCGATGTCGCTCCACTTCGCCATGGTGTCCTCCTGGATGGCGGTGGCGCGACTGCAGCCCGTGCTCTCCCAATGTAATCCGAATCATCTCCAGCGAGGGCAGGCATGTCACGCGTGACGCCCGAATCCCTGGTCCTGCCACAGCCGCGCGGCAGGCTGCAGGCTTTATCACAAGAGTCCTCAACGCAACCTGGCGACTCCCAACGCCTCGGCGCTGAGGCCGGCCGCGGACAGGTCCGGGGGTGGGGCGCCGTGGAGGATCATCCCTGCCGCGAACCGGCCCATGGCCGGAGAGGTCTTGATCCCGAACCCGCCCTGACCCGCCACCCAGTAGAAACCCGGGAGGTCCGGATCCCATCCGTTGACGGGTCGATGGTCGGCCACGAACGAGCGCAGGCCCGCCCAGGCGTGGGCCACCGAGCGGATCCGCATCGTCGTGACCGCCTCGACCCGGGAGATGCCGAGGGCGACGTCGATCTCCTCGTGCCTTACGTCGTGCGGCTCCATCGGGGTCTCGTCGCAGGGCGAGGCGAGCAAATGAACCCCCTCGGGTCGAAAGTAGAACTGCTCGTCGACGTCGAGGATCATCGGCCACCCGTCCGGGGCGGCTCCGGTGGGCGGGGCGAAGGTGAAGGCGGTGCGGCGCTTGGGGACGAGGCCGATCCCCGTCGAACCCGCCATGGCGCCGATCGCGTCGCACCACGCCCCGGCGGCGTCGACCACCACGTCGACACGGTGGCGCGCCGTCGCGGTCTCCACGACCCAGCCGTCCCCCTCGGGAGACAGCCCCGTCACCCCCGACGAGGTGACGATCCGTCCCCCCCGCTCCCGGATCCCACGCTGGAAACCGAGATGGAGAGCGTGCACGTCGATGTCCCTGGCTTCCGGTTCGACGATGCCGCCGGCGATCACCGCGGGATCGAGGATCGGACAGCGCGCGACCGCTTCGGCGGCGTCGACCCCGTGGACCGCGGGCACCATCGCCCGGTACCCGGGAAGTGCCTCGGCCAGGGAAGACTCTTGCGCCGTGGTGGCGATGAACATGACGGCGCGGGGGCGGAGGATGGGGTCGTCGGTGAAACCCGGTGGGGGCTGTTCGAGGAACGACCGGCTCGCCATGGCGAGGCGGCGCACGATCGGGTCGCCGTAACACTCCGTGAACAGCGCGGCAGAACGTCCGGTGGAGTGATAGCCGCAGGTCGACTCCTGCTCGAAGAGGGTGACCTCGACGCCGGCGGCGAGTTCGTAGGCCGCCGACGTGCCGGCGATGCCGCCCCCGATGACGGCGATGCGGGTCATCGGTTCGGCTTGCGCCGGGTACCGCGCCGGCGCGGCCGGGAGTCCGACCGTGCGCCGTCCGGTGGGTCGTTGCTGGAGGCTGGCGACTGGTGGCTTCCGAAGACGATGTCCTCGGGCCGCACCGGGACCCGGGTCAGCGGGCGGCCGGTGGCGTTGCGGATCGCAGACACGACCGCGGCCGTCGACGAGATCGTCGGGGGCTCACCAACCCCCTTGGCCCCGAATGGGCCCCAATGGTCGGGCTGCTCGATGAGGATCGCCTCGACGTCGGGGGCGTCGAGGAACGTGGGGAGCAGGTAGTCGCTGAACGAGGCGTTCTTCATCACGCCGCGGTCCAGCACGATCTCCTCCATCACGGCCAGACCCACCCCCTGCATGATCCCGCCCTCGATTTGACCGATGACCGCCTGCGGGTTGATCGCCTTTCCCACGTCCTGGGCGGTGT
>DATDRW010000067.1:0-6837 GCA_035291545.1 Acidimicrobiia bacterium | reverse complement strand
AACAGCGGAACGAGCGCGGCAACGATGATCATCCCGCCGACCCACACGGCGGCCGCGAGCACGTGGAGCCAGCGGATGGCGTCGTCGAGCACGGGCCGGAGTGTAGAAATCGACCGGGTCGCCGCATCCGGGAGGTGCCATACCGGTGGCGGTGTTGATGGCTGCCACTACCAGGATTCCGATGGTGAGGCTGGCGGGCGTCGGGCGTCGGGCGACGGGGAACGGGAAACGGGAAACGGGCGTCGCCGCTCCTACCGCCCCTGCAGGAAGTCCTCGATCTCCATGATCATCTGTGCCGACCGGGCGGGGTCGATCACCGAGGCGGCGTCACCATCCTCCTCGAGTCGGCGGACATAACCGACGAACTCCTCGTTCTCGGCCATGGCCTCGTCGACCCGGGTCGCGAAGTCGGCGGCTATCCGCTCCAGTTCTTCGAGGTCGAGATCGACCTCGAGGATGCGCCGGGCGGTGCGCAGCAGGGCGACCATCGCCTTGGGGTTGGGGTTGGCTGCCAGGTAGTGGGGGGTGGCGGCCCACAGGCTGATCGCCGGGATCCCCACCTCGCGGCAGGCTTCGAGCACCACCCCGACGATCCCGGTGGGTCCCTCGTAGCGGGAGGTGAGCAACCCGTGTTGATTCACCAGCGCCGGGTCGGTGGCGACCCCGACGATGGGCACCGGGAGGGTGTGCGCCACCTGTCCGATGAATGCCCCCAGGGTGACGACCATCTCCACGTCCGCCTCGACCAGTAACCCGGCGACCGTGCGTGTGTAGGTCTTCCAGCGCAGGTTGGGTTCTTCACCGGTCACGAGCACGAGATCGTGGGCGCCGGCGGGAACCGCGAAGGCGCTGGTCACCGGCCAGGTGAGCCTGCGGGTGCCGCCGTCGTCCACCGCGACCTGCGGTCGCCGCACCTGGAAGTCGTAGAACTCCTCGGGTTCGATCACGGCGAACGGCTCGGGTCTCTCCAGTTGGCCGAGGAGAAAGGCGGCCGAACCGGAGGCGGCGTCGCACGCATCGTTCCATCCCTCCCAGGCGAGGATGGCGCGCGGGGTGCGGAGCGTGGGCCGGGAGAGACGCCGCACGTGGTCCATGCCGCGACCCTAGTGAGCTTCGGGGGCAACGACAGGGACGCCGAATGCCGGAAACTCGCGGCCAACCGGCCCTGGTAGGGTCCCCGATCAGCGATGGATGATGGCAACGCCATGGACCGGCGCTCGCTCTCGCCCGAGGGGGTCCGCTCCCTCTTCGGCGTGCTCCGGCAGGACGGCTACCGGATCGTCGCTCCCTCTCTCGTATCCGGGTGTGTCACCTTCGCCGAGATTTGCGACATCGACGACCTCGCCGCCGGGCAGGCACTCGAAGTTGGCCCGGGACGGTCCCGGGTGGTCCCGTCTCCGGCGACGTTCGGGTCGATCGGCGGTCCCGAGTCGCTGAAGCGCTGGCAGCATCCGGCACAGAGTGTGATCTGGCGCGGGGAGCGGGGGGACGGCGGGTTCACCGGGTCGGCGGTCTTTGAGGGACCGGCCGACCCGGTGGCCTTTTTCGGAGTGCGGGCGTGCGACCTCGCCGGGTCGCAGGTGCTCGCCGCCGCCATCCGCCGTCCCCTAGGCGATCGTGACCTCACGATCGCCCTGCGTTGCACCTCCTCGGCGTCGACCTGCTTCTGCACCACGATGGGAAGCGGCCCCGACGTGCCCGGAGGCGGTGCGGATCTGGTGCTCACCGAGGTGCTGGAACCCGAGCACCTGTTCGTGGCCACCTCCGGCAGCGACCGGGGATGGGCCCTGCTCGACCGTATCACCACCCGCTCCGCCACCGAGGCAGAAACCGGCGTCGCCGACGGTCTGGTCGCCGCCGTTGCCGCCGCGATGCCGGTCGCATTCGATCCCCAGGAGGCCCGCCGGGCGCTGAGCCGGCCGGGGGGTGGCTGGGACGAGGTCGCCTCGCGCTGCCTGGCCTGCGGAAACTGCACCGCGGTGTGTCCCACCTGCTTCTGCGTGACGGTCCTCGACCGCTCCGACCCGGGTGCCACCGTTGCCGAGCGGGTGATGCGCTGGGACTCGTGCTTCACACCGGGTTTCTCGGAGATCCACGGCGGGCCGGTGCGGGCGTCCACCGCCTCCCGCTATCGACAGTGGGTGTCGCACAAGGTGTCGTGGTGGTGGGAGCAGTTCGGTATGGCGGGGTGTGTCGGGTGTGGGCGTTGCATAGTGTGGTGCCCGGTCGGCATCGACATCCGCAAGGAAGTGAATGCAGCGATCGAGAGGAGCACCGCCCATGTATGAGGACAAGCTGCGCAACCACCGTTTCGCCCGGGACATGGACTCGGCCAGCCTGGCGACGCTCGAGTCGTGTTCGCTGGGCGAGTCGACCTGGAAGAAGGGGGATTGGATCCTGACCACGGGTGATCTCGCCACCCGCTGCTACCTGGTCACCGCGGGCGATGTGCACATCGAGACCACGCCACCGGGGCGGAAATCGACCCTGCTGCAGACCATCCACGGGGGCGACGTCCTCGGGTGGTCGTGGATGATCCCGCCGCACCGTTGGGCGTTCGACGCCCGCGCCGGCACCGATGTGACCGCGATCGTGCTCGACGCCGCCAAGCTGCAGGAGGCGGCCGAGGCCGATCCACGCTTCGGGTACGCCCTGATGAAACGGCTGTTCACCCTGGTGGCCGACCGGCTCCAGGCGACCCGGCTCCAACTGATGGACCTCTATGGACCCCGCGCGTGACCCCATCTCCCTGTTCGCCCCCGACGTGCGGGAGGTGCTGGCGGTCCGGGGCGAGACCGCCGACACCGTCACGGTGACCCTGGCGGGCGGCGGCCGCGGGTTCGTCCCCGGTCAGTTTGCCATGGTGTACGCCTTCGGCATCGGCGAGTCGGCCATCTCGTTCAGCGGCGACCCGTACCGCTCCGACGTCGTCGAGCACACCGTCCGCCGGGTCGGGGCGGTCACTACCGCCATCGGCGGCGTCAAGCCCGGCTCGGTGCTCGGGTGGCGCGGGCCCTTCGGCAACGGCTGGCCGATGCAGCGGGCGCGCGGCGGGGACCTCGTCATCGTCGCCGGCGGCATCGGCCTCGCCCCGCTGCGCCCGGCCCTGCTCACGGTGCTCGCCGACCGCGGCGCCTACCGGCGGGTCGCTCTCCTGGTCGGGGCCCGGCGCCCCGGCGAACTTCTCTATCCCGAGCAACTGGCCGAGTGGCGCGCTCGCTTCGATCTCGAAGTCGAGGTCACCGTCGATGCCGCCGCCGACAACTGGCGGGGGTCGGTGGGGGTGGTGACCCGGCTGATCCCGCTGCTCGACGTCGAACCGTCGCGGACCACAGCGCTGGTGTGCGGTCCCGAGGTGATGATGCGCTTCTCGGCGATCGAATTGCAGCGGCTCGGGGTGCCCACCCGCAACGTGTTCGTGTCGGTAGAGCGGAACACGAAGTGCGCCATCGGTATCTGCGGGCACTGCCAGCTGGGATCGCTGTTCGCCTGCCGCGACGGTGCAGTGGTGCCCTACGAATTGGTCGCCGGACTCATGGAGGTGAAAGAGGCATGAGCGCCCGCGTCGCGGTCTTCAAGTTCGCTTCGTGCGACGGCTGCCAGCTCTCGGTGCTCGACGCCGAGGACGAACTACTCGCCATCGTCGGCGCCGTCGACATCGTGGAGTTTCCCGAGGCGCGGACGCGGCGCGAGCCCGGTCCCTACGACGTCGGGTTCGTCGAGGGCTCGATCACCACCCCGCACGATGCCGCCCGGATCCGCGAGGTACGGGAGTCGTGTCGGATGCTGGTCACCATCGGCGCCTGCGCCACCTCGGGCGGGATCCAGGCGCTGCGCAACATGGCCGACGTCGGGGGCTACTCCTCGCTCGTCTACGCCCATCCCGAGTACCTCGACGTCCTGGCGAAATCGACCCCGATCTCGGACCACGTGACGGTCGACCTGGCGCTGTACGGGTGCCCGGTGAGCAAGGAGCAACTCGTCGAGACGATCACCGCGTTGGTCGCCGGGCGTAGCCCCGACCTCCCGTCCCATTCGGTGTGCGTCGAATGCAAGGCCCGGGGGACGGTGTGCGTGCTGGTCGCCGACGGCACCCCGTGCCTCGGCCCGGTGGTGCGCGCCGGGTGCGGGGCGATCTGTCCCTCCTATGCCCGCGGGTGCTACGGCTGCTTCGGGCCGTGCGCCTCGCTGAACGTCGCCTCGCTGGCCACGGCGTGGGACGCCGCCGGGGTGCCGCGAGCGACGTTGGTCCGGGCGCTGCAGGGGTTCACCGTCGGCGCCCCCGAGTTCCAGGAGGCCGTCCATGCCCTCTGAGGTTCGCACCATCGAAGTGGGATACCTCACCCGGGTGGAGGGTGAGGGTGCGATGAAGGTGGTGGCCCGCGACGGCGTGGTGCAGGACGTCGAGTTCAGCATCTTCGAACCGCCGCGGTTCTTCGAGGCGTTCCTGCGGGGGCGGCACCATTCCGAGGCTCCGGACATCACCGCCCGCATCTGTGGCATCTGCCCGGTCGCCTACCAAATGTCGGCGGTGCACGCCATGGAACACGCCTTCGGCGTCACCGTCGACGGGCCGCTGCGCGATCTGCGCCTCCTGCTCTATTGCGGGGAGTGGATCGAGAGCCATGCCCTGCACGTCTACCTGCTCCACGCCCCCGACTTCCTCGGTTACGAGTCGGGTATCACCCTGGCCAAAGACCATCCCGACGTGGTCGCCCGCGGGCTCCGCTTGAAGAAAGCCGGCAACGAGATCGTCCGGGTGCTGGGCGGGAGGGAGATCCATCCGGTCAACGTGAAGGTCGGCGGCTTCTACCGGCTACCGACGCGCCCCGAACTCAACCACCTCGCCACCGAACTCGACCGGGTGCGCGATGACGCGGTGGCGACGGTGGCGCTGGTCGCCTCCTTCCCCATGCCCGACGTGACCCGCACCGTCGAATGGGTGTCGCTGCGCCAACCCGACGAGTACCCGATGCTCGGCAGCCGGGTCGCTTCCACGGCGGGTCTCGACATCCCGGTGACCGAGTGGAACGACTGGTTCGTGGAGGAGCACGTCGCCCGTTCGAATGCGCTCCACTCGCGGATCAAGACCCGGGGTTCCTACGAGGTCGGGCCTATGGCCCGCTTCGCCCTCAACGCCGACCTCCTCAGCCCCGGGGCCGCCGCCGCTGCCCACGATGCCGGTCTCACCGCACCGTGCACCAACCCGTTCCGAAGCATCGTGGTGCGCGCCGTCGAGACGCTGCACGCCGTCGACGAGGCGCTGCGGATCATCGACCGCTACCGGCCCCCTGCCGCCGCATCGATCGGATTCACCGAGCGTGCCGGTGAGGGGTACGGCGCCAGCGAGGCGCCGCGGGGAACCCTGTTCCACCGCTATCGCCTCGACGCCAAGGGGATGATCGCCGACGCCCAGATCGTGCCGCCGACGGCACAGAACCAACTGTCCATCGAGGAGGACCTGCGGCTCGTGCTGCAAGAGCACATCGATGAGCCGGACGACCGGCTCGGAGCCGTGCTGGAGCAGAGCATCCGCAACTACGACCCCTGCATCTCCTGCGCTACGCACTTCCTCCGCCTCGAGGTGGACCGTGGTTGAGCCGTGGACCGTGATCGGGATCGGCAACCCGTTGCGCGGCGACGACGGCGTGGGCGCGGTCGTGGCCGAACGGGTGCGGGGGTTGCCGGGTGTGTGCCGGGTGATCGGCGACGGTGATCCGTTCGACGTGGCCGACCTCCTTCGCGGCCCGTGCAACGTCGTGCTGATCGATGCCACCCACGGCGGCGGCGAGCCCGGGGCGATCACGGTGTGGGAACCGACCACGTCCGAAACGGCCAGGGGCCGGATCGGAGCGTCGTCACACGGGTTCGGGGCCGACTCTGCCATCGAACTGGCGGCGGCTCTCGCTCCCCTCCCGGAGCGTGTCGTGGTCGTCGGGGTCGAGGGATGCTGCTTCGAGGGCGCCGAATTGTCTCCGGCGGTCGCCGCCGCCCTGGATCGTGCCGTGGCTGCCGTGGCGGGGGTGATCGGCGATGCATGAGCGCGGGGTGGCCGCCGACCTGGTGCGCACTGCGGGTGTCGTGGCGCTGGAACAGGGTGCGGGGCGGGTTCGGACGCTGCGGGTGCGGATCGGGGCCTCTTCTCACGTCGACCCCGACAGCCTTGCCGCCCAGGTGTCGTGGCACGCCAAGGGCACGATCGTCGAGGGGGCCGAGGTGATTGTCGAGCGCCGGGTGCTGCCCACCGGGGCCGTACCGGGTCGGGACGACAATCGGGTCATGCTGGTCTCGGTGGACCTGGAGGAGTGAGCCATGTGCCTCCCCGAAACCGCCCTTCTCGTCGAGGCCCACGGTGAGGGTGTCGAGCGCTGGGGGATCGTCACCCGGGAGGGACGGGCGCAGCGCGTCGGCTTGACCTTCGTCCCCGAAGCCAACGTCGGCGACATCCTGCTGATCCACAGCGGTCAGGCGTTCCGCATCCTCGATCCCGGCGAAGAGGGCACCGAAGCGGTCACACGCGGGTAGCGGACAGCCGGGCAGTTGGTGGCGGCCGGCGGGGACCGGATCCTAGGGTTCCGGGATGGTGTGGCGGGTGGTCGGGAAGGGCATCGTGGTCACGGCGCTGCTCGTTGGGGCCGTCGTCGGGTTCTGGGTCGGGGTGGTGCAGATCTTCTTCGGCGGGGGTTGGTGGTCACTCTTCGGAGTCGCCTTATTCGTTGCCTCATTCCGCGCGGTGATCCTGGCGTTCGACATGATGTGGGGCCGGCCCCCGGTTTTCTCCAAGCGTCCCTGGGACCGTCCCTGGGAGCAGCAGGCGCCGGGTCCTCCGCAGCACCC
>DATDRW010000066.1:0-19837 GCA_035291545.1 Acidimicrobiia bacterium | reverse complement strand
CTCTCTGTGCTCTGTCCCGCATTCTCGCTGTCGCTGCCACGAGCCGGCTCTAGCCCTCACACCCGGTACTGACTCGTTCCTCGCTTCAGGTACACCCCGTCCCCCGCCTTACCCAAGTACGAACCACCCTCGATGATGACTCGGCCCCGTGACAGCACCGTCTCCACCTTGCCCATGACCTCCCGGCCCTCGTAGGCCGAGTAGTCCACCCGCATGTGGTGGTTTTTCACCGACAGGGTGTGCTTGCGCTTCGGGTCGAAGATCACGATGTCGGCATCGGCCCCGGGGGCGATGGTGCCCTTCTTCGGGTACAGGCCGAACATCTTCGCCGGCGCGGTCGCGGTGATCTCGACGAACCGGTTCAGGTTCAGCCGCTTGCCGTTGACGGCGCCGTCGTACATCACCTCGAAGCGCGGCTCCACCCCCGGCATCCCGTTGGGAATCTTGGAGAAGTCACCCTCACCCAACCGCTTCTGCACCCCGAGCAGCGGGTGCTCGTCGAAACAGAACGGGCAGTGATCGGTGGACACCACCTGGAGGTCGTTGGTGGCCAACCCTTTCCACAGCGCCTCTTGATGTCCGGCGAGACGGTCGCGCATGGGTGGGGAGCACACGTACTTGGCGCCCTCGAACCCATTGCCCATCTCCTCGAGCCCGAAGAACAGGTACTGCGGGCAGGTCTCGGCGAATACGTTGAGGCCGCGGTCGCGGGCGACCTTGACCTCCTCGAGCGCCTCCTTGGCCGACATGTGGACGATGTACAGCTGCGCCCCGGTCAATTCGGCGAGCACGATCGCCCGGTGGGCGGCCTCACCTTCGAGCAGCGACTTGCGGACGAGGGCGTGGTAGATCGGGTCGGTCTCGCCGCGCTTCAGCGCCTGCTCGACGTAGACGTCGATGGCGATGCCGTTCTCGGCGTGCATGCAGATGGTGGCGCCGATCTCGGCGGCTTTCTGCATCGCCCGCAGGATCTCGCCGTCGTTCGAGTAGAACACACCCGGGTACGCCATGAACAACTTGAACGAGGTGACCCCCTCGTCCATGAGCATCCCCATCTCCTTGAGGGTCTGCTCGTTGATGTCGCCGGTGATCATGTGGAGGGCGTAGTCGATGGCGACCTTGCCGTCGGCCTTGGCCCGCCACGCCTCGTACCCGTCCATCGCCGAGGCGCCCTTCAACTGGACGGCGAAGTCGATGATCGTGGTCGTTCCCCCGAAGGCGGCGGCGCGGGTTCCGGTCTCGAACGAGTCCGAGGCGGAGGTACCGCCGAACGGAAGTTCCATATGGGTGTGGACGTCGATGCCACCGGGGAACAGGTACTTGCCCTTGGCGTCGATCTCCCGGTCGGCCTTCCACTTCTGGGTGCCCTGGGCGGCGAGGGCCACGACCTTCTCGCCGTCGATGAGCACGTCGACGGACATGGTTTCAGTGGCGGTGACCACGGTGCCGTTCTTGATCAATGTCGTGGACATGGTTCCTCCGGTGTGATCAGCGTTGCGTCATGGAGAGGTGGGCGGGGTGCAATTGGCAATTCGCAATTCGCAATACCCACGAGGCTTTGCCTCGTCGACTCCCCCACAAGGGGGGAGTGATAAGAAGGTCTCGCCCGAGCGGAGCGAGGGCGAGGCGATTGGGGGACACGGGTTCCCCACTTCGGGGAAGAACGGCCGATGAACGCGGTGGGCCAATGTCGTCATCAACGGAGACCCTCCTCCCCCGGCTCCTGCGGAGCCGGGTACTCCCCCCTAAGGGGGGAGAACAAGAACACGCGGTGCTCGTCATCGGTGGAGACCCGTTCTCCCCCCTGAGGGGGGAGAACAAGAACACGCGATCTCCCCCCTTGTTCCTCCCCCTTAGGGGGAGGTGGCGAGCGCAGCGAGCCGGAGGGGGTTTCCATGTCCAGCCGCGAGTGGCCGTAGGGCGAGACAACTTCTGAGCGGGCGACGGGCGACGGGCGACGGGCGACTTCCTCACCCCTTCGCTGCCTCTGCGATCGCCTTGCCCAGGATGGTGATGCCCTCGTCGGCTTCGGCTTCGGTGAGGGACAGGGGCGGGGCGATGCGCAGGCAGTTGCCGTAGAGGCCGCCCTTGCCGATCAGCAACCCACCCTCCCGGGCCTTCTCCAGCACCGCGGTCGCTGCCGGCGGGTTGGGCTCCTTGCCGCCGGACTTGACCAGCTCGACGCCGATCATCAGGCCTTTGCCCCGCACCTCGCCGATGATGTCGTACCGCTCGCCCAGGTCCTCGAGGGCCGACTTCAGATGCCGGCCTACCTTGGACGCGTTGGTCTGCAGGTCGTGCTCGAGCAGGTATTCGAGGTTGGCCAAGGCTCCGGCCATCGCCAGCGGGTTGCCCCCGAAGGTCGAGATCGAGTTGGCCGTGAGGCAATCCATGATCTCGGCGCGGGCGATCACGCCGCCGATCGCCATGCCGTTGCCCAGACCCTTGGCGAAGGTGAGCATGTCGGGGACGATCCCGTGGGCCTGGTAGCCCCAGAAGTTCTCCCCGGTGCGTCCCCATCCGGTCTGCACTTCGTCGGAGATGAAGAGGATGCCGCTCTCGTCGAGTACCTGCTTCATCTCGCCGAAGAACCCGTCGGGCGGGGTGGCGAAACCGCCGACTCCCTGAATCGGCTCGGCGATCATGCATGCCACGTCGCCCGAAGTGGCGATGGCCAACAGGTCCTTGAGGTCGTCGACGCACGCCTTGGTGAACTCGGCGTCGGGGAGGTGGCCGAACGGACTGCGGTACTTGTACCCGCCGTGCACGTAGGTCACCTGCACCGGCGACAGGCTGGTCGCCGACCAGGCCCGGTTGCCGGTGATCGCCACCGCGCTGAACGACCGCCCGTGGTACGAGTTGCGGATCGCCAGCACCTGGTTCGACTGCCGGTAGGCGGTCGCCAGCATCAGGGCGGTGTCGTTGGCCTCGGTGCCGCTGTTGGCGAAGAACACCTTGGCGTTGGGGATCCCCGACAGCCCGGCGAGCTTCTCGGCGAGGGCAATCTGCCCCTCGATCAGGTACAGGGTCGAGGTGTGGAGCATCTTGGCGGCCTGCTCCTGGATCGCCTTCACCACCGCCGGGGTCTTGTACCCGGTCATCGTGGTGAGGATCCCCCCGAAGAAGTCGAGGTACTCGTTGCCCTCGGCGTCGACCACCCTACGGCCGTCACCGTCGACCAGCGAGATCGGGTGCTCGTAGTACAGGGCGATCCAGGCGGGGAGGACCGCCTTGTGCCGCTTCAGCAGATCGGCGTGCTTGCCCTTGGCCATTGCTATGCCTCGACCAGCGGTCCGTAGGCGTCGGGACGGCGATCCCGGTAGAACGCCCACTGCTGGCGGACCTCCTCGATCAGGTCGAGGTCGAGGTCGCGCACGATGTACTCGTCCTTCTTGTCGCCGGCCGCCTCGCCCACCTTCTGCCCGCGGGGGTTGACGAAGTAGGTCGATCCGTAGAAATCGTCGTCGCCGAGCGGCTCGACACCGACCCGGTTGATCGCCCCGATGAAGTACTCGTTGGCCACCGCGGCGGCGGGCTGCTCGAGGTTCCACAGGTACATGGAGAGGCCGCGGCTGGTCGCGGACGGGTTGAACACGATCTTGGCCCCGGCCAGGCCGAGTGCCCGCCATCCCTCGGGGAAGTGGCGGTCGTAACAGATGTACACGCCGATCCGCCCCACCGCGGTGTCGAAGATCGGATACCCCAAATTGCCGGGACGGAAGTAGAACTTCTCCCAGAAGCCCTTGACGTGGGGGATGTGGGTCTTGCGGTACTTTCCCAGGTAGGTGCCGTCGGCGTCGATCACCGCCGCGGTGTTGTAGTAGAAGCCCTCCTGCTCGATCTCGAACATGGGGACCACCAGCACCATGCCCGTCTCCGTGGCGAGCTTCTGCATCCGCTTGGTGGTCGGACCGTCGGGAATGGGCTCGGCGTAGGAGAAGTGCTCGATCTCTTGCACCTGGCAGAAGTACGGGCCGTAGAAGAGCTCCTGGAAACAGAGGACCTTGGCGCCGTCTTTGGCCGCCTTCTTGGCAAGGTCGATGCTCTTTTGGATCATCGTCTCCTGGTCGCCGGTCCATCCCGCCTGGACCAGGGCGGCTCGCACGATGTTCGCCATTGGCGGGATCTCCTTCGATCAGTTGCGGCACACAAGACTACGCGACGCGCGGGGGCGGTGGTGCGGGGAGGGGGCAATTGGGTATTGGCACGAGAGGGGCGAAGGGCCAGGAGCGGCGAGCGGACAGGACCGGTCGCCGCGGCAGCGATCCGGCCTATCGTGACGCCGCTGTGGCCCACGATCACCCGCATCCGGAAGATCACCCTCACCTTGGGGACGACCATCACCCGAAGGAGGACACCGGCACCCTGGTGAACCGCCTCCGCCGCGCCGTATCGCACTCGCACGACCACGGGGAGCACGCAGCAGGGGAGGACACCGGCGCCGCCGGAGTGCGCGCCTCCAAGGTCTCGCTCGCCGGGTTGGGGTTCACGGCCGCGCTCCAGGCCGTCGTGGTGGTGTTCACCGGTTCCGTCGCATTGCTCTCCGACACGCTGCACAACCTCACCGATGCCCTCACCGCCATCCCGCTGTGGATCGCCTTCTCGCTGGGTCGGCGCAGCAGCACCAAGAAGTACACCTTCGGATGGCACCGCGCCGAAGACCTCGCCGGACTGATCATCGTGGTCGCCATCGCAACCTCCGCCGTGGGGATCACCTGGGAGTCTGTGCGGCGCCTCTTGACGCCCCGGGTCGTCGAGCATGCTCCGTGGGTGATCGCCGCCGGGATCGTCGGCGCGCTCGGCAACGAACTCGTGGCCCGCTACCGGATCCGGGTGGGAAGACGGATTTCCTCGGCGGCCCTCATTGCCGACGGCCACCACGCCAGGGCGGACGCCCTCACCTCGTTGGCGGTGGTGGCCGCCGGGATCGGGGCGGCGAGCGGTGTCGCCTGGATCGACCCCGCCGTCGGGCTTGTGGTGGCGGCGGTCATCATGGTGCTGCTGCGCCGGTCGGCGGGGCGGCTGTTCGGCCGTCTGCTCGACGCCGTCGATCCTGCTTTGGTCGACCGAGCCACCGAGACCGCCCGCTCGGTTGCCGGAGTGGCATCGGTCGACGACGTGCGTATGCGATGGCACGGGCATCGGATGCTGATCAACATGCTCGTCGCCGTCGACCCTGAGGCCACGGTACGTGAGGGACACCGCATTGCCCAGACGGTGACCCACGAACTGATCCATGCATTCGCCTTCGCCGTCGACGCTCTGGTGCACGTCGATCCGAGCGGCGACCACGAGGCGCATCTCATCACCGCCCACCATCGGCGCTGAGCAGGGGTCTCCACCGTGAGCACGGGTCGCGTCGGGTGTGGAGACCCTCCTCCCCCGGCTCCTGCGGAGCCGGGTACTCCTCCTTGAAGGAGGAGAGTGAGACGCCGGGAACCCCGGGGGCCGGCGCCCCCGGGGTTGGAGAGATCCCGGTGTTCCGGCTGCGGAGGACTCAGCCGGTGGTGACCACCATCCCGAAGTAGAAGGTCTGGTCGCCCACGGTGACCGTCACCGTAAAGGCCTCGTTGAGCGGAGCCCCGGAGAAGAACACTTGCTTCTCCCACCCCCCGTCGCCGTTCGCCGTGGTCGACGCCGGCTCCGAGTACGGGCTGGTGATCGTCACGCCGGTGCCGGCCGGGGCCGTCCCGTAGTACACGTCGTACGGCGGGTCCAGGTTGCTCGTCCCGAACGTGTTGTGGGCGGTGATGTCCACCACCGGCGCCGCGTACCAGGAGGTGAAGGAGTAGGTGCCCCACACCTCGCCGTTCACCTTGACGGTCACCTCGAAGGTCTCACCTGCCGGCGGCAGCGGCGCGAACCACAGCTTGTTCAGCCACTCGACCGACTCGGTGTTCCAGGTCGTCGAGCCGTAGGGGCTGATGATCTGGATCTCCGTGCCGATCGGCGCCGTGCCGTAGAACTTCACGTACGGCTCGGGCGTGTCCGATTCGGTGTTGTGCTGGTTCACCGTCGTCTCAACCGATCCGTCGGACCACGAGGTGAACGGGTAGGTGCCGTAGACGTCGCCGTTGACCTTCAACGTCACCGGGAACTCCACGCCGGCCGGCGGCAGGGTCGAGAAGTACAGCTTGAAGTAGACCTCACCCGACTCCCCGACCACCATGTCGGCCGACCCGTATTCGCTCTGGGCGAACAGGACGGTTCCCGGAGCCGCCGTGCCGTAGAACTTCACCCACGGGGCGGGATCCCACGACTCGGTGTTGTACTGGGTCAGGGTCAACCCCACGGGTCCCGGCGTCCAGTAGGACTTGAAGTAGTAGGTGGCGTAGTACTCGTGGTTGATCTTGAGGGTGATCGGGAACTTCACGCCTGCGGGTGCGTTGGTGAACCACACCTTCAGGCTGAACTCACCCGACTCCCCGACCTCGAGGTCGGCCGATCCGTACGCGCTGGTGGCGAGCACGTGGGTACCGGCGGGGGCGGTGCCCACGAACCTCGTGTATGGGCTCGAGCTGTTCGACGAGGTGCCCTCCTGGACGACGCTGATCTCGCCGGTGAGGCCCTCCTCCTGGAGCCAAACGAACGAGAACGTGAACGTGTCGTCGCCGACGGTGACCGTGATGTCGAACGGCTCACCAACCGGCTGACCCTCGAACCACAGCTTCAGGTACCACTCGCCGTGCTCGCTGGCTTCGGTGTCGGCGGAGCCGTAGGCGGAGGTGGCGTGCACGGCAGTGCCCGGAGGCGCGGTGCCGAAGAACTTCTCATAGGGCGTCGCCGAGTCGCTCGACCCGTAGGCCTGGTGGGCGGTGAGGGCGATGTTGTCCGGGTCCCACAGGCAGGTGAATTCGAACTGGTACTCGACGTCGCCGACGGTGAGCGTCACCGGAAAGGTGAAGCCGCTCGGCGCGCCCTCGAAGAACAGTTTGAGGCTGAACTCGCCCGACTCGCCCACCTCGAGGTCGGCGGTGCCGTAGGGCGAGGACGCCACGACGACGGTGCCGGGATCGGCGGTGCCGTAGAACTGGGTGTACGGGTCGGCGCTGTCCGAGGTCTCGTTCTTTTGGTGGATACCTTCCTCGACGTCGCCGCCGCCCCCCTCGGGGAGGACGACCAGCTCACCGTCGGGGATCTCGGGATCGGGGATGTTGGGGTTGACGTTGGCGGTGTCGCCCGGATCGCTGTCGGGCAGCATCGAGGCGAGGGCAATCGAGGCGAAGGCGATGGCCAGGGCCCCGGCCAGGCCGGCGATCAGCGAGGCGCGGTGACGACGGGTCACGGCCGGCATCCCCACCGGGGACACCCGGACGACGCTGTCCTGCACACTGCGGACGGCATGACGGGCGCGCGTGTCGAAACTCATGGCGTGACCTCCCACCTCTCATCGAGCCGACGGGCGAGTCGATCTCGCCCCTTGTGGAGATGGACCTTCACCGTGTTCGCGGCGCACCCGAGGACGCGGGCGATCTCGGCGACGGGCCGATCCTCCAGGTAGTGGAGGGCGATCACCTGGGCCTGACGCTTGGGCAGGCTGCGCACCGCCTTCCAGAAGTCGGCGTCCTCCACCGGGAGGCGGGGCAGGTACTCCTCACGCGGCTTGAGCCGCGCCAGGGCGCCTGCCTCGCGCACCTTGGTCCGGAACGCCGACACCGCAAGGTTGGCCACCACGCGCCGCACCCACGCCTCGGGCTGCTCATAGAACCCAACCCGGTCCCACTGTCGGTGGGCGGCGAGGAAGGCGTCCTGAGCGATGTCCTCGGCGGCGAGGCGGCTCCCGGAGAGTGCATACGCCAGTCCCACCACGGCGCGATATTCGCCCCGGTAGAAGGACTCGAAATTGGGCACGGCCCGAACCGAGCGGAGGTTCGTGGTCTCCTCCGTCGTGCTCTCGACCATGTGGCGTCGCCTGACGGGCTGAACGGTCATCTCAGTGAGTTACTCGCTGGAGGAGGGGAACAGGTTTACCGGTTTTTCGGCAATTCCCAGGCGGAATCTGAGGGAATGTTCGGCCGGAGGCCGGAGGCCGGATGCCGGATACCGGAGGCCGGATGCCGGATGCCGGATGCCGGATGCCAGATACCGGATACCGGATACCGGATGCCAGATGCCGGATACCGGGGCCAGTTCAACCGGTGGTTGCAGCGAGGAGTTGATGGTAGGTGTCGGTGGCGGTGTGCCATCCGAGGATGCCGGACACCAGATGCCGGACACCAGATGCCAGACAGAGGGCAGATGGCGTCGGGCGTCGGGTAACGGGCAACGGGCAACGGGCAACCGGTAACGGGCAACCGGTGACGGGCAACGGGTGACGGGTAACCTGCGCGCCGATGACCACGATCACCGCCGCCGTCACGATCCGGGGTGTCGAGAAGGTCTTCAACGACGGGTCGCCGGATCGGGTAGAGGCGCTCGGAGCCATAGACCTCACCATTCCCCCCGGCGAGTTCGTCACCCTCCTCGGGCCCTCAGGCTGCGGCAAGAGCACACTGCTACGGATCATCGGCGATCTGGTCCAGCCCAGCGCAGGGACCGTCGCGGTGAACGGCAAGGAGGCGCCGCAGGCGCGGCGCGACCGCGATTACGGGATCGTCTTCCAGCAGGCCACGCTCTACGAGTGGCGATCGGTGCTGAAGAACGTGGAGCTCCCCCTCGAGATCATGGGACGCTCCCGAGAGGACCGGGAGCGACGGGCCCGGGCGATGCTGGACCTGGTGCAACTCACCGAATTCGAGCGGTACTTTCCCTTCCAGCTGTCCGGCGGCATGCAGCAGCGGGTGGCGATCGCCCGGGCGCTCTCGTTCGAACCGTCGATCCTGCTCATGGATGAGCCGTTCGGCGCCCTCGACGAGATGACCCGGGAACGGATGCAGGCCGAACTGCTCCGAATCTGGTCGCAGACCGGCACCACCGTGATCTTCGTCACCCATTCGATCCCCGAGGCAGTGTTCCTCTCCTCACGGGTGGTGGTCATGTCACCCCGGCCCGGTCGCATCGCCGGGATCGTGGAAATCGACCTGCCTCAGCCCCGCAACGACGACACCCGGGAGCACCCCCGCTTCTACGCAAAGCTCACCGAGGTACGCGAGACGCTCCGCTCGGTCGAGCCGGCATGACCACGGCCACCGGGATCCGTCGTGCCCCCCCTGTCGGGACGGTCCTGCGGCGCTACCTCCCGGCGGTGCTCATCTTCATCGCAGGGATCGCCCTCTGGGAGGGGATCGTGATCGTCTTCCACATACGGACGTTCCTGCTTCCCCGACCCAGCCGGATCGCCTCGGTGTTCGTCGACCAGTTCGAGGTGGTGGTCTCTGCCGGATGGCTCACGATGCGCAAGGCGATGGTCGGGTTCGCCCTCGGCGCCGCGGGCGGTATCGGGGTTGCCTTGCTCACTTCGCGCTGGCCGATCGTCCGCGACGGAGTCATGCCGTTCGCCATCGCGGTGAACTCGACGCCGATCATCGCCCTTGCCCCGATCATGAACAACTGGTTCCCGATCACCAGCGTGTGGCCGGGGGCCACAGTGGTGGCGCTCATCGTCTTCTTCCCGGTGATGATCAACATGGTGCGCGGGTTGAGCGAGGTGTCCGCCGGGTCGCTCGAGTTGTTGGACTCGTACGGGGCAACCCCCCGGGAGGTGCTGGTCAAGGTGCGCATCCCGCACGCCCTTCCCTTCGTGTTCTCGGCCTTCAAGGTGGGGACGACACTCAGCGTGATCGCCGCAGTGGTCAGCGAGTACTTCGGTGGGTCGCGTGCGACGCTCGGGGTGTACATCTCTCAGCAAGCGGCGCTGTTCCACTTTGCCGAGACGTGGGCCGCGATCATGGTCGCGTCCTTCTCCGGAATCGTCATGTACCTGGCGATCGTGCTCGTGGAGCGCTCCGTGATCCCGTGGCATGCCTCGATCCGCAACGTGGCGGGAACGTAGGCACCAGGCACCAGGCACCAGGCACAAGGCACTGTTGCCCGTTACTCCTCACCCGTTGCCCGTTTCCCGTTGCCCGTTACCCGTTCCCCCTTACCGGCTACCCACCAGCCGCTCTCCGGCATCCGGCATCTGGCATCCGGCGTCCGGCATCCCCGCCTTCCGCCGCGTACGATGCCACTTCGACTGGGCCGCACCGGCCCGTCGGAGGGAGAGCACAAGTGAATATTCGGAGGAGGAGATTTGCGGCGCTGGTGACGCTCTTGGCCGCCTTCGCCCTGGTGGCGACGGCCTGTGGCGACGACGACACCGGCACCGAGGAACTCGTTCCCATCAAGCTGCAGCTGCAGTGGGTGACCCAGGCGCAGTTCGCTGGGTACTTCGCGGCGGTAGACCAGGGCTTCTACGCGGAAGAGGGTCTCGACGTGACGATCCTCGAGGGTGCGGTGGACATCGTGCCCCAGCAGGTCGTGGCATCGGGTCAGGCCGAATTCGGGCTCGCCTGGGTCCCGAAGGCGCTGGTCTCTAACGAGGAAGACGCCGGCCTGGTCAACATCGGTCAAGTGTTCCAGCGGTCCGGGACCCTCATGGTGTCCTGGGCCGACTCGGGGATCACAGAGCCGGCCGATTGGGAAGGCAAGAAGGTCGGAACCTGGGGATTCGGCAACCAGTTCGAGCTGACGGCGGCAATCGAGATGTTCGGGGTCACCGTCGACGGCGACCTCGTGCAGCAGCCTTTCGACATGTCGCTCCTGCTCAACCGTGAGCTGGATGCCGCCGAAGCGATGACCTACAACGAGTACGCACAGGTGCTCGAGCAGACCAACCCCGACACCGGTTCGTTGTACACCCCCGCAGACCTGAGCGTGATCGACTTCAACGAAGTCGGCACGGCAATGCTCCAGGACGCGGTGTGGGCCAATGCCGACTGGCTCGCCGAGGAGGGCAACGCCGACATCGCCGAGAAGTTCCTGCGGGCGTCGTTCCGCGGCTGGATCTTCTGCCGCGACAACTTCGACGAGTGCGTGCAGATCGTGCTCGACAACGGCCCGGCGCTCGGCGCCAGCCACCAGGCGTGGCAGTTGAACGAGATCAACAAGCTGATCTGGCCGTCCCCGGCCGGCATCGGCGTGATGAATGCGACGCTGTGGGATCAGACGGTCACGGTGGCCACCGGCCAGGGTGTCATCACCGCGGCACCCGCCGATGGGACCTACCGCACCGACCTCGCCGAGGCGGCTGTGGCGGACCTCAAGGCGGACGGTCTCGACACCGAGGGCAACGGGTACACCCCGCGCGTGGTGACCCTCAACCCCGGCGGCGAGTAAAAGAACAGGTGACCCCACAAGAGTGAAGGGGGCGCGCAGCGGGCGCCCCCTTCACGTACCGAGTACCCGGGCTACCCCGTGCAGTTGGGGACCAGGTCGGCGGCGGCCACGGTGATCTGGCTCGGGCCTGAGATCGTCGCCGCCGTGGTGACGCACACTGCCGGCGTCGTCTCGCCCGGCGTGTACACCCCGACGATCAACGAGTAGTCGCCGTCCTCTGCGACCACCTCACCGTAGGGCGAGTCCTTGCCACAAGGGTTGTTCGGATCGGAGGTGGAGAAGACCCCGCTCCCCGTCCAGGGATCGGCGTCGACCTGAAGGCACACGGTTCCCTGAGGACCACCGCTGCCACCACCTTGCGCGGGGAACAGCGACCCGAGGACCGTCCTGCCCTCGAACCCGCTCAGCCCCTCCACGGTGAGGGTGAGCGAGGGGGTCCCCGTGGTGGTTGTGCCGGCGCTGGTCGTCGTGGCGGCGGTGGTGGTCGTTGTCCCGTCGCGGCCGTCGTCGTCGCCGCAGGCGCCGACCAGGATCACCACCAGACCGAGAATCGCAATCGACCGGGTGAAGGGCGATGACATCGGCTGTCTCCCTGCTCGGGTGCCGGCCAGGGTAGGACGCGACGATCCCCCCGATTGCGCGGGGGGATCGTGGTTCGGACCGCCGCCGGAGGTGGCGGGTGGAAGGGGTGCCCTCCCGTCCTGTGGAGTCGGGACGGTGTGCGACGTCCGAACCTCCTTCCTATCGGCGAGAGCGTAAATACCTTAAGTGGTGGAGGAGACCGCTATGGGTGGGTAGTGGGCGCTCCGACGCGGGGAGGGTCGCTGCCCGCCAGCCGCCACCCGTGCCACACCTTCCGGCGTGCGGCACCTCCCGGCGTGCGGCCCTTGCGGGAAGCGGGAGGCGGGAAGCCATTCCCATCTGGCATCTGGCCCCTGACCCCCTCCCCGCTGGATGCCTCCCCGCGTAACCGGAATGTTGAGTCGAGAGTGAAAATAGGGCTGGAAGACCCTACCAGCGAGCGCCGGGGCGGCCGATGACTAGTACGAATGCGTCCGACGCACGTGGTCCGAACGGAGCAATGGCAGGTCATGATGAGGTCCTCTCTCAGGCGATCTTCGGCAGCACCGCTGCTGGCGTTCGGCGCCTCGATGTTGCTGGTGGGCCTTGTGGCGTTGTCGGTATCGCGGGCAGCCTTCGCCTCCACCACGAACAACAGCGTGAACGTGGTCGGTGCAGGAACCGGGGATCTGGTCGCCGAGGCCCCGGGGCCGGTCCTGTTCAACGTGTCCGCCCTCATCCCCAGCCAAACCGTGGTGAACTGCATCGTGATCGATCACGGCACCGCCGGCAATCCGGGAATCGTGAGGCTGTATTCCGGTGGATTCACCGATTCGGGGAACCTCGCGGACTACCTGAATCTCACAATGGAGGAAGGCACCGGCGGTTCAACCGGCAACTGCACCGGGTTTGTTGCGCAGAATACGATCGCGGCCGGCACCCTCACCGACTTCGACACGACCCACACCAACTATGCCACCGGCGCGGGCCTCTGCTCGGTCGCGACACCCCATTCGATGACCTACCGGATCACCGTCACACTCGACGCGGCCACGCCGGATGCTGAGCAGGGCGAGCAAGTGACTGCGCTGGCCTTCATCTGGGAAGCCCGGAGCGGCTGACCGGGGGCCCGGCTTCGGTTAGACGAGCGCGTCCGGCGCCACCCCGCCGCTGCCCCCGTGCAGGTAGTGATCGGGGATGGCGAAGGCGTCGAGTTCCGGCGCTCGGCGAAGCGGGCCCACCACAACCCCTCGCCGTAGGTGGAACCGCCGGCCTGGAGGACCGCATGGCGCCCCCCACCCCGGCCATCCGTAACGGATTCGTAGCGGGTGGAGAGGATGCTGCGCCCCATGACGAACCTGGAGAAGGAGAGTCGGTGGGTTAGCCGCCTGGAACGCGGCGCGAGGGTGCTCGTTGGCGGAGCGATTGCCGGTGGGATCGCGGGCCTGCTGTGGGGCGGGATCGGGGGGCGTATCGCCATGCGGATCATCTTTCTCACGTCCAACCCCGCCTTTGCCGGACTGCAGTCGGACGACGACTTCACCATCGGCCAGATCTCCGCGGCAAGCATGTTCCTCGTCGTGGTGACCACGATCGGCGGGGCGGCGTTGGGGGCAATGGCGACGGTGCTGCGCTCACTCCTGCGCACCGGCACCGCAGTTGCGGCCGGAGCGTTCGCCGTCGCCGCTGCCGCCTTCTTCGGCGGTGCGATCGTGCACACCGACGGCATCGATTTCCGGCTCCTCGATCCGCTGGCACTCACCGTTGGGTTGTTCGTGTTCCTCCCGGCGGCGTGGGCCGGGACCACCATCGTCCTGGTCGACCGGTTCCTGCGGCCGGGGGGATGGTCGTCCCGAATCCCGGGCGGTCTCGTGGTCCTCGTCGGAGGACTCACCGCCCTCGTGTTGGTGGCGCTCGGTGGTGCGCTGGTGCGGGACCCGCTGTCACTCGTCGTACTCGGCGTGGCCGGGATCGGCGGGCTCGCGGTGGCGAGCGTGGCCATCCGCAAGGGCGAGCCGGCGACCACCGCCCGGACCGCAGCCCACTGGGCGGTCTGGTGCATCCTCGGAGCCCTCACCGTGTTCGGAACGATCGACCTCGCCCGGGACGTGGCCGCGCTGACCTGATCCTCCCGCCGCACCCCTACCCTCGCCTTCATGCCGTCGACGCGCACCCTCGCCCGCTGGGCCCTGGTCGCCACCGTGTTCCTGGTGATGCTCGGCGGCTACACCCGGGGAAGCGGCAGTGGGTACGGCTGCGCCGATCGCTGGCCGCTGTGCGAGGACGGGCTGCTCGGCGGCCTGCTCCCCCGCCTCGAGTACCACATGATCGTGGAGTGGACCCACCGCTGGGTGGCGGCGCTGGTCGGACTCCTCATCATCGCCACCGCGGTGGCGGCATGGCGGGCCCGCCCCCGCAACATCAGGGTGGTGGGGCCGGCCGCCGCCGCCATCGTGGTCGTCGGGGTGCAGGCGTGGCTCGGCCGGATGATCGTCAAGGGCGGCCTCGACCGCGATCTCGTCTCGATCCACCTCACCGTGTCGATGGCGATCGTCGGACTGCTGGTGCTCGTGGTCGTCGCCACCGGAGCCCGTCCGGCGACGCCCGCCTCCCCAATGTGGCGATGGATGCTGTTCGGCGGGGCGGCGACCGCCTACGGCGTCCTCCTGCTCGGTTCCACCGTCCACAACCTCTACTTCGCCGGCTGGCCGCTCGTCGGCGGCGAGGTGATCCCCGACCTCTCCAACCGCTACGTCGCCCTGCACTGGACCCACCGTGTCGTTGCCGGGCTCGGGTTCGCCTATGTGGTGTTACTGGCGGTGCGCGCCCGCAAGCGGGTCCGGCCCGAGCGAACCCTGCTGGCTGCGACCGCGGCCGCATTCGCGGTCAACGTCGCCCTCGGTGCGGTCCACGTGTTCACCGAGGTGACCTCTGCAGGGGTCGTCGCCCTGCACCTGCTCTTCGCCACCATCGCCTGGGCGAGTGCGGTGGCGGCGGCCGCGGTGGCCGCGGATTGGAACCGAGCGGATCCGGCGGCGGGCTGAGTCGACGCCGCGTACCATGCCGGCCGTGACGGCCGTCGCCTCGACCCTGGGAGTCCGACCCCGCCTCCCCCGTTGGCTCGCCAGGACGATCGTCTTCGTGGCGATCTTCGCCGGTCTCGCCGCGCTCTGGGAGGCCTACAAGGCGCTCGGCAAGGCGACCGATGGCCTGATCCCCTTCACCGACGTTCGCCTCCCGGTCCGTCCCGACAACCGGTCGATGCCGCACGTGATCGACATCCTCGCCGCGCTCTTCCGGCCGGTGAGCCGGGCCCGCAACGCCGACATCCTCGGCTGGCTGCTCCTCAAGAACGCCGCCATCACCTGGCATCGCGCCGCCGCCGGTTTCATCATGGGGAGCCTCGCCGGGTTCGGGCTGGGAGCGCTCTTCGCACGGTCCCGGCTCCTGGAGCGCGGCCTGATGCCGTTCGTGGTCGCCTCGCAGACTGTGCCGCTGATCGCCATCGCTCCGATGATCGTGATCTGGGGAGGCTCGGGGGCGTGGCCGGGGTGGCTGGTGAGCGCCTTCTTCCTCGACGACGCCGGCTTCTCGGTGGCGATCATCTCCGCCTACCTCACCTTCTTCCCGGTCACGATCAACTCGCTGCGCGGCCTCCGTTCCCCGGATCCGGCCGCAGTCGAGCTCATGCGCTCGTACGCCGCTACCGAGACCCAGGTGCTCACCAAGTTGCGGATGCCGGCGTCGATCCCCTACGTGTTCACCGCCCTGAAGATCTCGGCGACGGCGAGTGTCATCGGAGCGATCATCGGGGAGCTACCCGCAGGTGTCGGTGACGGGCTGGGGCGATCGCTGCTCACCTTCTCCTACTACTACATCAGCGGTCCCCAGAAGCTGTACGCCGCGATCATCATCTCGGCGCTGCTCGGCATCACCTTCGTCAGCCTGGTATCGCTCGCCGAGCGGATCGTGGTCCGCAGGGGACAGCGCCGCCGCACCCAGGACGCGGTGGCACTGGCCGCCGAGGCGATGGAGGAACTGGTTGGTTAGGCACCAGGCACCAGGCACCAGGCACCAGCCAGAGAAGCATCTGCCATCTGCTATCTGCCATCCTCTTTCTCCATGACCTCCATCTTCTCCCGCTACCACCGTGCCTGGTTGGACGACGACTTTGATGCGGCCGTCGCCATGTGGTCGGACGACGTGATCCACCACGTCCCCGGTCGGCACCGGCTTGCCGGCACCTTCCGCGGCAAGCAGGCGTTTCTCGACCACCATCGCACGATGTTCACCGAGCTCGGAGGGCGGGTCGAGATCGTCGCCGTCCACGACTTCCTCTCCACCCTCGAACACGCCGTCGTGCTGGTCACCGAGCGGGCGGTGCGCGGCGACCGCACCCTCGACTTCGACCGGGTCGTGGTGTACCACGCCGCCGGCGACCTGATCACGGAGACGTGGTCCTACGACTTCGATCCTTACGCGTTGGACGAGTTCTGGGCCTAGGCCGACGGCACCGCATCGACTGCGCGCCACCGCGCATCAGCCATCTGCAATCTGCAATCTGCAATCTGCGGCCGGCGGCGACCGCTCTCACATCGGCGCGGTGCGCGGCGTCAGGTTGTTGAAGCGGCTGAACTCGGCGGCGAACCCGAGCTGGAACCGGTCGGTGGCACCCGCCCGATGCTTGGCAACCTCGATCTCGGCGATACCCCTGGTGTCGGCGGTGGGCTCGTTGTACTGCTCGTCGCGGTAGATGAACATGACGACGTCGGCGTCCTGTTCGATGGCACCCGACTCCCGCAGATCTCCGAGGCGGGGGCGCTTGTTCTCCCTGGACTCCAGCTGCCGGTTGAGCTGCGACACCGCGATCACCGGCACCTGCAACTCCCGGGCCAGGTTCTTCAGCGACCGGCTGATGTCGGCGATCTCCTGCTGGCGGTTCTCGGCGGCGCGGGGACCCTGCATCAGCTGCAGGTAGTCCACGACCACGAGGCCGAGGCCCTCGCGCCGCTTCAGTCGCCGGCACTTCGCCCGAATCGCGGTGACGGTGAGGGCGGCCCCGTCGTCCACGTACAGCTTGAGCCCGTACAGCCGCGACGACGCCTGGCTGAGGCGCCGCCACTGATCCATGTCGAGGTTGCCGGTCTTGATCTTGGTCGAGTCGACGGAAGCCAGCGCCGAGAGCAGGCGATGGATGATCTCCTCGCGGCTCATCTCCAGGGTGAACACCGCCACGGGCGCCTCGCCGGCGACGTGGGTGGCGATGTTGAGGGCGAGCGTGCTCTTCCCCATCCCGGGGCGGGCGGCGATCACGATGAGGTTGGCGGGGTGAAGCCCGGCCAGCAGTTGGTCGATCCGGACGAACCCGGTCTCGGCGCCGGTGACCTCACCACCGGTCGTGCCCAGCTCCTCGATCCGCTCGAGGGTGGCGTTCAGCATCGGGCCGATCGCGGCGAGTCCCTCGCCGATGCGCCTCTCCGCGACGGCGAAGACCTCGGCCTCGGCGCTGTCGAGCACCTCGTCGATGGGGATGTCGCCCTTGAGCGCCAGCAGGCCGACCTCGCTGCCGGCACGAAGGAGCCGGCGCCGGGCCGAGGTCTCGTCGACGATCCCGACGTAGTAGTCGACATTGGAGGTCGACGGCACCGCCTCCATCAGCCGGGTGATGAAGCCGACCCCGCCGACCCGATCCAGCAGCTCCCTGCGGCGCAGCCAGTCGGCGACGGTGATCGGATCGATCGGCTGGTTGCCGTCGAAGAGGGCGGTCACCGCCTCCCACACCGACTGGTGCGACGGCTTGTAGAAATCGTCGGGCTGGAGGACCTCGAGGGCGACGTTGGCGGCGTCGGCCGAGAGCATCACGGCACCGAGCACCGATTCCTCGGCGTCGGTGTTGTGGGGCGCGCCCGCCCCCGCGGGCGTCCGAATGCTCTCGAGTGTGGTCATGTCCTCCTCAGGCCGGGATCACGTCCAGCACCAGCTGGATCTCGACCTCCGCGTAGGGTCGCACCACGACGTGGTGGAGGCCGATCTCCTTGATCGGGCCCGCCAGCCGGATCTGGTCGTGTGGCACGGTGACGCCGGTGTACTTGGCGATCGCCTCGGCGACGTCGCGCACGCCGATCGACCCAAACAGCCTTCCCTCGTCGGCGGCGCGTGCCGCCACGACGACGGTGGTCCCGGTGAGAACCTGCGCCATGTCCTCGGCAGACTCCCTCGCCTTGCGATCCGACTCGAGCCGTGTCGCCCTGATCTTCTCGGCATCCTTGAGGGCACCGCGGGTCGCCTTCATGCCGAGCGCGCGCGGCACCAGATAATTGCGGGCATAGCCGTCGGCGACGTCGACGACGTCACCGCGCAGACCGAGATCGGCCACGTCCTGGGTGAGGATCAGCTTCATTTGCCGAGGTAGGGCAGGAGTGCCATCTCACGCGCCGACTTGACGGCGACGGCGACCTTGCGCTGACACCGTGGACAGTTACCGGTGACCCGCGCCCCGCGAATCTTGGCGCGGTCCGACATGAACCGGCGCAGCAGCGCCAAGTCCTTGTAGTCGACCTTGCCGTCGTGCTGCGTGCAGATCACGCAGACCTTCGGCTTGGTCTGACGGCCGCGGAGTCGCTCTGGGGCGCGCCGCTTCGGTTTTCCCGGCGCATTCTTCTTTCTCGGCATGAGTCCTCCTGGGGAAGTCGAAAACGATCTAGAAGGGAGCCTCTTCGGGGCCGAATTCCTCGCGGCCTACCGGCGCCGCCGGGGTGCCCGACGAGGGGGCACTGCCTCCGCCGAAGCTGTCGCCGGCACGCGGCGAACGCGTCACGGAGGCAGTCGCCCACCGCAGTGACGGGCCGATCTCGTCGATCGCCACCTCGACCATCGAGCGCTTCTCGCCCTCCTGGGTCTCCCAGGAGCGCTGTTCGAGGCGCCCGGTCACGATCACCCGCATGCCCTTCTGTAGGGACTCGGCGGCGTTCTCGGCGGCATCCCTCCACAGGGTTCCCCCGAAGAAGCTGGTGTCCTCCTGCCAGGTGCCGTTCTTATCCTGCCACCGGCGGTTCACTGCGAAGCGGACCTTGGCCATGGCCACACCCGACGGGGTGAACCGCAGCTCCGGATCGTCGACGAGGTTCCCGATGAGTGTCACGTGGTTCGCTGCCATTGCTCTTTACCTCTGGGCGCAATCGTTGGTATTGATGGGGCCCATGATGAGGGCCGGGTGTGACATTCGCACGGCTACTCGGGGCGGAAGAACTTGTGCCTGACCACCTGGTCGGACAAGCTCAACGCCCGGTCGATGTCGACGATCGCCTCGGGTTCGGCCTCGAACTGGAGCACCGAGTAAAAGCCTTCGGTGAGATGGTTGATCTCGTAGGCGAATCGCCTCTTGCCCCAGAAGTCGTCCTTCTTGATCTCGGCACCGCGTTCCACCAGGGCATGCGACACGCGTTCGACTTCCCTGCGTACGTCGGGTTCGGCCATCTCGGGCCGGAAGATCGTCATCAACTCGTAGGTGCGCACGATGCGCTCCACCTCCTTCGGACAGTCGCGTCTTGCGAGAGGCCCCTCTCGGGGCAGGTCGGGGAAGGAGGTGAGTGTATCGCGGACGGGGAGGTCGCGGAAGTCCGATCAAGAAGAGGCCAGAGGCCGATGCCCGATGCCCGATCCCAGATCCAGGAGTTAGGAATCGACGCGAGCCTGGAGACTGGTGACTGGAGACTGGTGACTGGAGACTGGTGACTACTTGATCCGGTATCCACCCAATTCCTCGGCCAGGACCCAGGCGGCCAGACTCCCGGTCTCGATGGACTCGGTGACCGTGGTCTCCGGGGTGACGCCCGCCGATCCGGGCTGCCATTTGCCGGGCCGTCCCGAGCGAATCGCCTGCAGCCGCTGCTGCCACCGGGCGAAGTTGGCGGGGCGCAGGTCCACCCAGCCCTTGGCCGCCCACCGATCGCGTTCGGCCGCGGTGATCGACAACGCCTCGCCGTCGGGAGCCTCGGGGATCCGGATGAACGGCGCGCTC
>DATDRW010000065.1:0-17099 GCA_035291545.1 Acidimicrobiia bacterium | reverse complement strand
AGGGACCGGGGGCGGAGACGGGTGCGGGGTGCAGGCCGTGAGCGCGAGGAGAGCGGCCACGCCCCACCGACGGCCACCGAGGTGCGACATCACGAACCGCCGACCGAGTCCCAGTCGATGGCGACCTCCTCGTCGTCGTCGCCACCGACGGCGACGTCGACCGCGGTGCGGGGGCCGACCACGATGGCAAACGTTGTGCGCGCCTCTCCTCCAACGAACACCGCGCCGAGCACGCAGGCGGCAGCGACCAACAGAAGCCCGCGCCCGACCCCGCCCATCCCGCTCAGAAATCCCGACATACGCCACCTCCCTTTCGCGACAGTACCCGTATCGGTCCGCCTGCCGCGGCGATGGCACCCTCGCCATCGTGGGCGTCGCCTCGCCGCGGCTGGACGATTCCGTCATGCTCCCCCGGGCTTCGGGGTACCCGGGTCGTCGAGGCGCTGCGCGGCGTCGACCTCGAGGTCGACCGTGGTGAACCGGCGGATCGAGGCGTCGGCAGAGCTCCTTTCGGCCAACGTCTTCGTGCTGGTCAAACGTCCCCCGACTGCTTGGCGCTGGCGGAGACCGGCCGACCGTTCACACTGCGGCGCGCAATGCAGCCGCGGCCGGGAGCGACAGCTCGAAACGGCTCCACCGGCCGTCGTGCCGGTACCGCAGGTCGCCATCCATCATCTGTGCCAGTTCCCGGGAGATCGTGAGGCCGATCCCCACCGACCCGGGCCAGCCCGACCGGGCCTGGCCGCGGTAGTACCGGTCGAAGATCCGCTCGGCGACGTCGAGTGCCAGCGGTGGCCCGTCATCACAGACCGCGAGTGAGACCATCCCCCCGGCTGCCTCCACCGTCACCATCCGATGCGGGCCGCCGTAGCGCTCGGCATTGGAGAGGAGGTTGCGCAGGATCTGCCTGACTCGGGCGGAGTCGCCGATCGCGATCGCCGGTGCCAGGCCCGTGCACTCCAGCGCCACCCCGCCGCACGAGTGCAGGACCGGTCGGACCAGGTCGAACACGTCGAAGGGAGTGGCGTCGACGTCGAGCTGTCCGAGGTCGGCGCGGGCCCCGACCAGCAGATCCTCGACGATGTTGGAGAGGTCCGCGGCCTGGTCGGCGATGGTCGCCAGCATCGCCCTCTGGTCGGCGTCGTCGACCTCGGAGCCGCGCAGCACCTCGGCGTATCCCAGAACGGACGTCAACGGGGTGCGCAGCTCGTGGCTGACCGTGGCGAGGAACTCGTCCTTCGACTTCACCAGTTGGCGCATGCGTTCCTCGGCGGCCATGCGGTCGCTGATGTCGATGACCACCACCATGACGCGCGAGTAGTCGTAGGCGTCCTGGATCCGGCTTGCGGTCCAATGCAGGGCCGCCGGGAAGCGCGAACCGTCGAGCCGCTGTCCCGTGAATTCGAAGGTGACGTGCCCTTCGCCCTTCCAGATCGCCTCGAATTCGTGCCGCCACGACCCGAGGGAGTCAGCGTCGAGCGCGGAGGCGTCGACCGGACCGAGGAGAGCCTCACGCTCGCAATGGCCGATCAGGTCGAACACCGCGGCGTTGAGGTCGACGACCTCCACCAGCGACACGAAGCGGGCAATCTCCCCGGGGTGCTCGTCGAAGTAGCCGCCGAGTTCGGCCACGCCATCCCGCTGCAACTCCTCGAAGCCGGCGATGACCCGGCGGAAGTCCTCTTCCCATGCCGCCACCGGGAGCTGGCCGAACTGGTGTCGGTAGTGCTGTTCGCTGCGCTCCACCCGGCGGTTGGACAACTCCTCGATCTCGCAGTTGAGGTCGCGCATCTCCCGCGAGGAGATCTCCATCGAACGCTCGAGGAGGTATCGGCCGCGATCGCTGTCCTCGTAGGCGGCCGCCACCTGCGCCAGTAATTTTCGCCACACCTCGAGGTCGTCGGGGGGCCGCTCGGTGCTGAGACCGAGGCGCCGCAGCTGGCGGGCGAGGATGCGGTTCACACGACCTCACCGATCGTGGTCAGGGTCATGGTCTGGTTGTGCAGATCGCACGATCCCTCGGCATACGGTGAGATCTCGCCGTACGAGTAGAAACCCACCTGGGAACTCTCCGGGGGCAGGACGTGCATCGTCGCCTCCAGTTCGTCCTCGGTTCGCTCGCCGAGCACGAGACGGCGTCCCACACACGACACGGCGATCGAGAGCGCCGCCACTCGCGAGGCGCGCTCCAGGGCAGATCCGGCGGCATCCTCGGCCCCATCGACGAGGCGGTGGAAGTTGGCCTGCATCAGCTGCACCCGATGCCCCTGGGGGACGTCTCCGGCAAAAGTGAGCGACTGGGCGGCCTCGTCGACGCTGAGGATCGTCCGCACCAACTGTTTTGCCGAGCCGGGCTGCCGTACCGCAAGTGGGAAGAGCAACCCCGACGCCGGCAGCTCCGCGGCGAGATCGCCGAGGTACTCCTTGTACAGCGCCAACACCGGGCGTCCGTCGAGCTCGTAGACGATGTTGCCCCGGGACCGGGTGACGGTGCGCTCCGGGCCGAACTTGTCCCACCCGCCCTTCGACCCGTGGCCTACCCGGACTGCGGAGCCGTACATGCCGACCGCGGTCACGTATCCGGCTACCGGCTTGCCGTCGACGATCACCCAGGTCTGCTCGAAACGCGACCCGTCCCCAGCGAGCCCCCCGGTGACCACGACACCGGCGGGGACGGCGGCATTGATCCCGCGCACCAGCTCCGACCCGTTGACGTCGAGACCCTCGCTGAGCACGAAGATCGCCCGGAGCCCGGGGTCGGCGAGCCCTCGGCCGATGGCACTCCCGGCGACGAACGAGCTGCCGAGCGTGATCGGTTCGGCGACGACGCGCACAGTTGTCGCGTCGAATTCCATGACGGCGACGGACAGGGTCCCATCGGCCACCTCGTGCCCGTGGATCTCACCCGACGTCGAGCACCCGAGCAGCGCTCCTCCGACCCCGACGGCGAGGTCGCGAATCGGGTCGGTGTCGTCCAGGTACCGAGGGGCGCCGAAGCAGAGCGTGAGCGAGCGTTTCGGGTCGACGTCAGGCAGAGGCCCCGACCATCCCGACGTGCGATCGAAGCGAAGCGTGCTCACTCGCAAGTGTGCCTCCCAGGCCCTGCAAGGTGTTTCGGCCGTACTGCCGACCTGATTGAGCCGTGCGTGGGAGGCGGTGTTACTCCTCGATCCCGGCGAGCCGCCGGGCGAACCCCTTTTTCTGCTCGAGGTCCATCTGCCGGGCGATCTGGACGCGCTGCGCCTGCGGCGATCCGGCGCCGTGAAGCGACTCGGTGAGGTAGCCGACGGCGTTACGGCCGAGCGTCATGTTCTCGATGAGCCGCAGCACGCGGACCCGCCATTCCGTGGGCACTCCCTTGCGGCCCCGGAAGTACTTGTCGAGGAGGGGGCCGATCTCCTCATGGGCGAAGTCCGCCTACGACGGCAGGGTGACGACCGCCCCTCCGGCGAGGTCCTGGGCGAGGCGCGCGATCTCGTACGGGAACCGGGTGACGTTGTGCTTGCACACGTTGGCGAGCAGACCGTCGTTCTCCCAATTGCCGGCGGTGGTCCGGCGCGACTCGTGGCTTGCGGCGATACCGGCGCCGTAGATCGTCTCGTTGAGGTGCGCCATCTCCACGAGCTTGTCCCGGACGTGCGCAGCCTTCTCCACGCCGTTGTAATCGGCGATGAGCGCCGCCGCCCCGATGAGGACGTCGCCGACTCCGGCCTTGCACACGTACGACCTGCGGTGGTAGGCGGTGAACCGCTCGACGAGTTCGGCGGCGAACTCGTACTCGCCGTCGAGGAACACGTGCTCCCACGGGACGAACACGTCGTCGAGGATGATCAGCGCCTCCTGCCCGGCAAAGGTTGCGTTCCCGGCATCGATGTCGCCGTCCATCGCCCGGGTGTCGCAGGACTGCCTCCCATAGACGAAGGTGATCCCCTCCGCCTCCACCGGGACCGCAGCCACCACCGCCCACTCGCGGTCGGCCTCGGTGAGACGCATCGTCGGCATGACGAGGATCCAGTGCGAGTTGATGCACCCGGTCTGATGCGCCTTGGCGCCGCGGATCACGATCCCGTCCCCGCGTCGCTCCACGACCCGCACGAACAGGTCGGGATCGGCCTGCTGCGAAGGGCTCTTACTGCGATCACCCTTGACGTCGGTCATGGCACCACCGATCACGAGGTTGAGCCGCTGCACCTCGGCGAGCCAGGTGGTGAACCGGCCGTGGTACCCGGTGCCGCGGGCGGCGTCGACGTCGAAGGTGATCGAATAGAGGCTGTTGATGGCGTCCATGCCGACACAGCGCTGGAAGCAGGTCCCCGTGAGCTGACCGAGCCGCCGTTGCATCTTGTTCTGGGCGACGACGTCGTCGGCGGTGGTGGTGACGTGGAGGAACCGGTTCACCGTCGCCCCGGTCAACCCGGAGGGGGCGGACGCCAGGGCCGGGTCGTCCACGGCGAGATCGAAGGTGGCGGCGACGGCATTGATCGAGGGTCGGATGACCGGGTGGTCGACCGGCTCGGCGACGCGCTCCCCCATGAAGAAGATGCGCAGCTTGCGGCCGCGCAATGAATCGACGTATTCGACACCGGAGCGGATCGGGCGGCTCGGCAGCAACATGCCGTCAGGCTAGGGGGCGTCCGACCCTTGCGACCGGCCGAATCCCGGTGTAGCAAGGAGGCGGCCAGCCACCGAGGAGACGCCATGCCTACCGATCCCCGTTGGGAGGAGTTCCAGGTGAAGGGCGAGCAACTGCTCGCCAAGGTGAAGGAACTCGTCCACGAGGGCAACATCCGCCGCCTGATCATCGCCAACGACGATGGCAAGACCCTGGTCGAGATCCCGCTCACCATCGGGGTGGTCGGGGCGCTGCTGCTGCCGATGGCTGCCGCCGTCGGCGCCATCGCGGCAGTGGTGACCGACTGCACGATCCGCGTCGAGCGGACCGATCAGGGTGGAGAGGGGTAGCGGGCGGGTCCTATCGGACCCGGTTCAGGTGGAATGACGCCCGCTAAGGGGACCGCGCCCCCCTACGCCCTCACCAACTCGTCGAGGTACTCCCGGATCCCGGTGAACTGGCCTTCGCCGTCGAGCCCCGCCTCGTGGACCACCATCGCCCCCGCCCCGCTCCCCAGATAGTGACCCTTGCGGAACGGGTGCAGGGTGTGCGCCCGTCCCCGATCACTGCGGATCCATCGGTACATCGTCGGCAGGGTGAAACCGGTGATCCCCATCGCGGTCTGGGCCACCGACTCGGGGAAGACCCGATCGCGCTCGGCGGCGTCCAACCGGTCGAACAACTCGGCGCTCGTAACCAGGAACACGTCGAGGTCGATCCCGGCCGCGGCCAGCAACGGAAGCGTTTCCTGGACGAAGGCATAGGTGACCTCCGAGCCCTGGAGCACCACGGTTGCATCGGGCGTCGCCGCCGGGCGCAGCCGGTACAGGCCGCGGGCCGCGTCGACGGCGGGCGCCAACCCAAGGGCCACCCGATCCGGCACCGGCTCGCCGGGGCGGGTCACGTACGGCACGACCACCGAGGGACGCATTGCCAAGGCCGCCGACACCAGCGGCCACACCTCGGCGGGCTCCCACGGGATGAGCGTGATCGCCGCCCCTGCGACGAAGTTCTCCTGCATGAGCTGCAGCGCCTGCGGGTCGGCGTGGGTGGGGCCGTCCTCCCCCGTCTTCATCCCGGCGTGACCGGCCACCAGCACCACCGGGTGACGCGGCCCGGGGTCGGTATGCTGGCGCATCTCGTCGCTGATGGCGTGGACCCGCACCGCGATGTGCCCGAGCGGTGCGATGAAGGCACCGTAGGAGGCACCGGCGCCGACGTGGTGGCCGAACCCCGACACCCCGGTCATCACGCACATGAGCCCGTCCTCACAGATGCCAAACGGCATGGTGCGCGACCCGGGGTTCGTGGTCTGCTGGTAGAAGCCGCCGGGAAAGTCGGCGGCGACGGCGTCGATCGCGGTCGATCCGAGGAGATCGGCTGCGGCGATGAGCAGCCCGCCACCCGACACCCGATTGAAATGACCGAGCACCTTGCCCAACTGCTGGCGGAGGGCGATCGAGGTCCCCGGAGCCGGCTCGAGTCCCTCGGGAGCCGCCGCCGGGTCGAGACCGAGGTAGATCCGCTCGATTTGGGGGGCATCCGGCCGAGGCGTGCGCCGCCGCCGGTCGAGGCGCTTCCCGGCGGAGGCGACCGCATCGGCCGCCTGTGCGGTGACCGGATCGGTCTCGAGGACCGACCTCACCCGCAGCAGAGTGTCCCAGTAGGCCTGTTCCACCGCGATCGGATCGGAGGGATCGCACCGGGGAAGCCCCGCGGTGTCGGCGCCGAAGAGCGGCTCGAGCGCGGCGTAGTAGGCCTCGGAGCACATCTTGTGACCGCCGCCGTGGGACTTCTTGCCTTCGATCCCGTACCGCCATCCCTTGGTGGTGCGATACACGACCGCGGTCGGCTGGCCGTTGCCCATCGCCAGCGCCCGCCGTTGTGCGCTGAGCACCAGCCCGACGTCGAATCCGTCGGGAACCTCGACGACGTTCCAGTCATAGAGAAAGAACAACTCCATCGGATCCCACTGCACGTAGTCGCCGGGCCGATCGCCCTCGCGGGTGACGGCGTCGGAGTCGATCGACGCCTGGTTCCAGTCGAGGTGGATGAGGGCATTGCCCAGCCCGGCGCTTCCGGCAAAGGCCAGCGCCTCGCTCACCCGACCCGGGGTGAGCCCGCCCTCACCCTCGATGACGTGCACCCGAGGGGCATCGGCGCCGAACACGTCGGCGGCCGCCACCGCCAGACCCATCGACGAGCCGACCCCGATGCCGGAGGGCCCGGTGGCGAGCTTGACGAAAGGAGTCGCCGGCGTGGGGTGGCCGTCGAGCGCCTTGGTGCCGAACCGACGGAACAGCGGTGTGGGCTGGGTCGGGTTGCGGCGGAACCCGAGGGTGTCTTCGAACCGGAGACGTAGGGAAGGACTCTCCGGGAGCAGCTCCGGCCGCTTCTGCCGCACGATCTCGTCGCGCAGCGCCAGCGTCGCATACAACCCCAGGGCCTTGTGCCCCGCCGCGTAGGAGATGATGTCGGCATCGTGGCGATTGGGGTCGCCGATGTCGTAGTCCATCGTGTTCAGCAGGAGTGAGGTGACGATGCGACCCGACGACGCCGAACCGCCGGGATGGCCCGACTGGGTGAAGTTGAACATGATCGCCACCAACGACCGGTATATGAGGTCGTAGCGCTCGATCATGGCGATGGCCGCGGGGACGATCGTCGTGTCGGGGGAGGTCACCGTCTCCCAGACGGCGCGCCGCGGTCCGAATGGTCTGTTCATGGGCGCAACGATCACAGGGTCAGCCGCCGCCCGGAAGAGACGAAAGCCTTGAATCCCACGGCATCGTCGGCGGCGGCGGCGATCCGTCCCATCGCCTCGGCAAGATCCTCGTCGCCGGTGGCGATCGAGATCCGGAGGTAGTGCTCCCCCTCGGATCCGAGCACCCCGAACGACCGACGGTCCATCGTCGCCACCCGGTACCGGTACAGAAGGAACAGCTGCAAGAGCGTCGCCGGCGACGACCGGCCCTTCACCTCCGCGGGCAGCGCATCGAAGAGGTCGAAGGCGCCGAGACCGGAGAGGACCCCGGCCACGTTGGGAAAGACGTAGAAGGCGCCGCGCGGGTTCTGGCAGGTGATGCCCTCGATCGCGTTGAGGGCCCCAACGACCAGGTCGCGGCGGCGCTGAAAGGCTTCGACCATCATTGCGATGGCAGGCGGCGACTCCGGCGACTCCAGGGCCACCTTGACCCCGAGTTGGTTGTACGGGGGGATCGAGGCGAAGTAGTTGATGTTGAGGCGCCGCTGCACCTTGGCCTCCACCACGGTCGGGAAGACGCCCCACCCGACGCGCCCGCCGGTCCACGAGAACGTCTTGGAGGCTCCCGTGGCGATGATGGTGCGCTCCCCCATGCCGGGGATGGAGGCGATCGAGACGTGTTTGGCGCCGTCGAACACGATCGCCTCATACGCCTCGTCGGAGTAGACCCGGACCTCGGGCCCGGTGCGATCCAGGATCACCGATGCGATCTCGCCGAGTTGCTCGCGACTCGCCACCCCACCCGTGGGGTTCGAGGGAAAGTTGAGGAAGATCATCTTGGTGCGCGCGGTGATGAGCCGCCCCAGGTCCTCACCGGTGAAGTTGAACCCGGTCTCCTCGCGCAGCCGCAGCGGAATGGGAACCCCACCGATGTACCGGATGAACGACTCGAAGAGCGGGTACCCCGGAGACGGGTAGATCACCTCGTCGCCCGGTTCGACGTAGGCGTGCTGGGTGAGGCCGATCGGGGGGCGCCCGCCCGCGTAGACGACGACCCGTTCCGGATCGACCTCGATGTTTCGGTCCCTCCCCACCTTGGAGGCGATCGCACGCCGCACCTCGGGGAGTCCCTGGGGGTCGCAGTAGGTGGTGTGACCGGCGCGGATGGCGTCGACGACCGCGTCGGCGATGTGGCGGGGAAGCGGGAAGTCGGGTTGACCGAGGTTGCACCGGATCACCCGCCCCGACTCGGCCTCGACCTCGGCGATCAGCGGACCGAGGGCAAATGCTTCTTCGGTGCCGATCACCGCGATACGGTCGGCGAAGAGCGCTCGCTCCATGACGTCCCCAGGTTACCGAAAGCGGGTGCCGGCACGGGCGGGGAGGCACGGCCGATGCCCGTTTCCCGTTTCCCGTTTCCCGTTTCCCGACGCCCGACGCCCGACGCCCGCTACCTCCGGCCTGTTTGATCCGGAACCGCCATCCGGAGTCCTAGCGTCTCATCGACAACCAACCAAGGGAAGCCCATGAAGCACTCCCGACTGTTTCCCGCCTTGTTTGCGCTTGCTCTGCTCCTCGGCGCCTGCGGGGGCGACGACGACGCCTCGGCCACAACGGACGCCTCCACGCGCGATCGCTTGGAGACCGAAACCACCTCCGCGGCGACGACAACCACTGCTGCCGCCGCCTACACCGGGGGTGACGGTGATGGAGCCTTCGCTCCCGGTGAACCCGGTACCGACGCCGAGGAGACCGCCACAATCACCGCCGCCGACCTCGGCCGGATGATCATCTTCACCGCCACCATCGAGGTCGAGGTGGAAGACATCGCTGTAGCCAACGCCGAGGTGCAGGTCGCCATCGCCGGTCTCGGCGGCATCCTCTTCGGCCAGGAGACCACCACGGGCGACCACCCCCGCTCGGTGCTCACCATCAAGGTGCCACCGGAGAACTTCGATCGCGCCCTCGATCGGCTCGGCGGGATCGGTGAGCTGATCAGCCAGACGGTCTTCGCCGACGACGTCACCGAGAAGGTGGTCGACCTCGAGAGCCGCATCGGCACCAACGAGGTGAGCGTGTTGCGGCTCCGTGCCCTCCTGGAGACGGCACCCGGCATCGAGGAGGTCGTGGCTCTCGAGGCCGAGTTGCTCCGCCGGGAGACCGACCTCGAGGTGCTGCGCGGGCAACTGCGCACGCTGGAGGACCAGGTGGCCCTGGCCACGATCGTGCTCATCCTGTCCGAGCCGGCTCCCGAGATCCCGGAACCTGCGATCGAGGTCGTGCAGACCGTCGCCACCGGCCACGATGGCGGAGGCAACTGCCCCGGGTCGGACGAGGTGGAGATCGACGAGGGCGAGCCGATGACGGTGTGCTTTGCGGTCACCAACACCGGTGACACCTCTCTCACCGAGATCGAGGTTCGCGACTCCGGGTTGGGCCTCGATCCCGACGACGTGATCGTGGTCGAGGGCGATCCGACCGCTCCTCTGCTCCCCGGTGAGCGCATGATCCTCGCATTCGAGACGGAAGCGGACTTCGGTCGGTACGTGTCACCGTCGGTGTCCGCGGTAGCCGTCGACGAGGACGGAGAACCGGTGTACTTCGAGGTCACCGAGGAGATCGAGGCTGTCGCGCTGACCGTGATCGAAGACACCTCGCTCCCCGGCTTCACCGATGCCCTGGCCACGGCGTGGGATGGCATGCAGTGGCTGTTCGGCGTCGCAGTGATCGTTGCCGGAGCCGCGGTGCCCTTCCTGTGGGTGCCGCTGCTCCTCGCCTGGCTGTGGTGGTGGCGCAAGCGTCGCGCACCGAAGGCGCCCCCAGCCGCGTAGGAACTCGCAAGCCGCAGGTCGCAGGTCGCGGCCTGCGGCCTGCGCGTGCACTCCGCCTTTTCGCCCGTCTCCATCTGCCATCTGCCATCTGCCATCTGCCATCTGCGGCCGGACCCCCGACGCCCGACGACCGCCCCAGGTGTTCGTAGAGTCTTCTCATGGACCGCCGCCGCTGGGATGTGGCCACCGCCTACATCGGCTCCGTGTTCGGCGCCGAGGACGCGGTGCTCCAGGAGCTGCGCCGCGAAGCCGCCGAAGCCGGGATCCCCGACTGGGCGGTGGGCGCCGACCTGGGCAGGCTCCTGATGGTGCTGGCGAAGACAACGCCGGGCCGCCGCGCCCTCGAGATCGGGACTTTGGGCGGCTACTCGACGATCTGGATCGCCCTGGGGATGCGCTCCGACGGCCGGGTCACCACCATCGAGTACGACGACCGCCACGCCGACTTCGCCGAGCGCCAGTTCGCCCGCGCCGGCCTCGCCGATCGGATCGCGGTGCTGCGGGGTCGCGCCCTCGACGTCTTGTCCGGATTCGTCGTCGCGAATCCTCCGGGGTCGATCGACCTGGTATTCATCGACGCCGACAAGACTTCCTACCCCGAGTACTACCGGATCACCCGCGACCTGGTCTCCCCCGGGGGTCTGCTGCTGGTCGACAACATCCTGGGCACCGGATCGACCTGGATGGGCGACGGCTCACCGGAGAGCGCCGCCACCGACGCGATGAACCGGATGGCCGCCGCCGATCCCGACTTCGACACGGCCGGTGTGTTCGTGCGCCAGGGATTGCTGGTGGCGCGGCGCAAGGGGTGAGGGCGGGTCTACCGACCGTTTTGTGGATGGCGGCAGAGGGCAGATGGCAGATGGCAGACGGCAGGTCGCAGGCGGGCGTCCGGCGATGGGCAGCGGGCGACGGGCGACGGGCGACGGGCAGCGGGCAGCGGGCGACAGGCAACCGGCGACGGGCGACGGGCATCAGGCGAGCGCCAATCCCGCCTCGATCGCCGCCAGGTTCTCGTCGGCATACGGGCCGGCCGCCGCCGCCCGCAACGCCGCCGCGGACAGGACCCCGCGGCGGGTCATCGCCACGGTGAGCAGGACGAGTGCCAGCGACGCCCTGGGGATGCGCCCCGAGGCGGCCCCCGGATCGACCACCATCAACCGGGCCGGGGTGGGAGCGTCGGCGAGGTCGGGAAGCGTGACCACGAGTGCGTCCGGGCTCATCCGTCCCAGAAGCGACCGCACCTTGCGCAGCCCGTCGTCGGAGGTCACCACCGCGACGTCGGGCACTCCCCCGCCGACGGGTGCCGCCGGTGCGGGCGCCAGCACCACCTCGGAGATGCTGTGTCCGGTCTTCACCGTGACCGGATAGTCGTCGCGCTGGGTGACCCAAAGTCCGCTCCGGATCGCCGCCTCTCCGACGAGGCGCGCCGCAGAACGCACCTTGGCACCCGCCGAGCCGGCGACGAGCAGTGCGAGCGATGTGGCGAGCGGCGAGGAGTGCTCGACCGCGATCGGGGTCGGCCGGGTGCGGGGCGGAAGGCCGGACGCGGCCGCGAGGTATGCGGCGCCGTAGTCGTTCACCGGGCGGTCGAACACCACTCCGCGGGCGAACCCGAGCCGTTCGATCGTCGCCTCCAGGCTGCGACGAGTGGCCTTGTTCGCCGGAACGAAGTAGGCGGTGCACAGCTCCCAGACGTCGAGGAGGGCGAACCCCGGATGTTCGATCGCTTCGGCGATCCGTTGCGCCAGGTCGGTGTCGAACGAGGTCCCCCGGTACACGTACCCGGCGCCGTTGACACCCACGGTTCCGCAGATGTCGAGTGGATGCTCCAGGTTGCCTCCGGGGGTGGTCGCGGTGACCGCCCCGTCCGGGGTGGTGGTGGAGTGCTGGCCCCCGGTCATCCCGAAGTTGAGGTTGTTGAACACCAACACCGTGATCCCGACGTTGCGCCGGGCGGCATTGATGAGGTGGGCACCGCCGATCCCGGTGCCGCCGTCGCCCATGATCACGATCACGGTGAGCTCGGGGCGCGCCAGCTTGATCCCGGTGGCGTAGGTGATGCTGCGACCGTGCAGCCCATGGAAGGCGCTGGTGGAGAAGTACTGGTCGGAAAGCCCGGCGCATCCAATGTCGGAGACGATCACCACCCCGGCCGGGTCGATGGCCAGGGTGCGCAGCGCCTCGTCGAGTCTGTCGAGGATGCTGCCGTGCCCGCACCCGGGACAGAACGGATACGGGGTGTCGTTGCGGTACGGAACGGTGATGGTGACGGTCATGCCGCCGCCGCCAGGATCTGCTCCGGCGAGATCAACTCCCCGTCGACCCGCTCCACGCCGATCACGGTCCGCCCGCCGGCGATGCGCTCTATCTCGCGCCGGTACAACCCGGGGTTGAGTTCGGGGACGATCACCCGGTCCACGCCGGCGAGCGCGGCGCCGATGGCGGTCTCCGGCACCGGCCACAGCGTTTGCACCACCAGACCCGAGATCCGCTCGCCCCTGCTCCGGGCGGTCGCCACCGCGGCGCGCACCGCCCCACCGGTGATGCCGTAGCCGAGAACGAGGGTGGCGGCACCGGCATCGCAGTCGGCGTCGACCATCTCAATCTCCTCCCGGTGCGCCTCGATCTTCTCTGTCAGATGGCGATTCAGGGCGTCGACGGTGGGAGGGTGCTTGGTGATGAAGCCGGCCTCGTCGTGGGTGGACCCGGTGAATCGCACGGTGGTCCCCCGCCCGAACTCGTGGAGCGGCGATACCCCATCGACCGGGTGGAACCGGTACGGCGGCCCCTCTTCGCCGGTGAGCCGGGAGCGCACCTCTACCCGTGGGTAGGCGTCGAGGTCGACCGTGGTGAGGGTGGTTGCCAGTTCTTTGTCGGTGACCAGGAACACGGGGCAGCGGAACCGCTCGGCGAGGTCGAAGGCCTTTGCGGTGAGGACGTACGCCTCGGGCACGGTCGACGGGGAGAGGGCGATGATCGGGAACCCACCCGCGGTCCCCCAGCGCACGAACTGGACGTCGCCCTGGGAGACGGTGGTGGCGCCTCCGGTGGATGGTCCGAGCCGCTGCACGTCGACGATCACCAGCGGCACCTCGCCCATGATCGCCAGGCCGACGTTCTCGCTGTACAGGCTGATTCCGGGACCGCTGGTGGCGGTCATCGCCCGGGCACCGGCGAGGGTGGCCCCGATGCACATCCCGATCGAGGCGATCTCGTCCTCGCCCTGGATGGCCACCCCACCGATCCGGGGCAGCTCACTCATCATCGCCATGAGGATCGACGAGGCCGGTGTGATCGGATACCCGGCGAAGAAGGTACATCCGGAGTCGAGGGCTGCGCGCACGATGGCGGTGTTGCCGTCGATGAACTCGCGCATGCGCCTCCTCCCTCGAGCCAGTGTGCGCGATCCCGATGCGACGCCGCTAGGGGCGAATGGCCGGCCTCGGGACCTCTACAAAGAGGAGGTGCGGGTCTCCCCGCACCTCCTCTCTGTCACTTGGCTCTCTTGCTCTTCTTCGCGGCGCGTTTCTCCTTGAGAGTGTGCGCCGCCGGCTTCTTGGCGGGCTTGGGAGCCCTGTCTTTGTTGGCCACGGGTGCTCCTTCCGGAAGACTCACCCGAGGGAACTGTAGGGCAGCGTCCCCGCCGAGTCCGGAAACGAGAGAGGACCGCGTTCCCACGGCCCTCCCTCCGCTTGCAGCGATCGTGCCCCCATCAGCCGATGCTGAAGGTCACCTGGACGACGACGGTCACTTCCGACTCACCGGCCTGGATCGGCGTGCCCGCCTCGTCGGCGAAAGCCGCACGCTCGTAGTAGACCGGCGGGGTGTTGTAGCTGATGGTCTCGGTGATCGACACCGCACCACGGAGGTCGACACCGGCGAGCCGCGCCAGCTGCTCGGCCTTGGCCTCGGCGTCGTTCCACGCCGCGGTGCGGGCCATCTCGAGCAGGGCCGTGTTGTCCTCGATGCTGAACGACAGGTTCTGCACGACCACGTCGTTGCCCCCGGCCGCGGTGGCGGCGTCGAGGACGTCACCGGCCTTGTCGAGGTCGCGGATCTTCACCGTGAGGTCGTTGGTGACCCGGTAGCCGATGAGGCGCTGGGTCTCGTTGCTGTAGTCGTACTCGGGCCAGATCGCGTAGTTGGCGGTCTGGATGTCGGCCTCGGCGACACCGTTCGCCTCGAGGGCGTCGATGATCGCCTCGGCCTGGGCGGCGGCGTCGGAGGTGGCCGCGTTCACGGTGCTCCGCAGCACGGAGACGCCCAGGTTCAGGGTGAGGGTGTCGGGCTTGCCGAAGACCCTGCCCTGACCGGTGACGTTGATCCCGGTGGTGGCGGAGCCGTCCCCGACCACACCGAAATTGCCTGAGCCCTCACCGGTGCCGCAGGCCGCCAGCACGACGGCGGAGAGGGCGAGGAGGACGAGGAGTCTGCGCATGTGATTCCTTCTGGTTCGATCGGTCGACCTTCCTCATCTTCGACGCAAGGGGCGCCACGCCCGGTTCCCGCCGCGTGTTGCCCATTCCCGCCGCCGGTGCCAACATGGCGACCGCTGGAGACCCCGGCATCCCCAACAAGAGGACGCGATGACCCTGCGCCGACCCCTGATCCTGATCCTGGCCCTCACCCTGTTCGTCATCGCTGCCTGCGGTGATGACGCCGCAGTCACCACGACCACGACCGCGGCGACCTCGCTCGCCACGACCACCACGACCTCGGCAGAGACGACCTCGACGACGGCCCAGTCGACGACAACCACCGCCCCGAAGCCCGAGGACGACCGCGCCGGCGGTCTCGACATCGCCGGCGGGTTCGAGGCCGGCGGAGCCCCCGCCGAACCTCCTGCTGATCCCGCCGTCACCGGGTACAGCGGGTACATGGAAGTCACCGACGACAGCGGGATCCTCTTGGTGAACGTCCCGGTGGAATGGACCGACATCTTTAGCGGTCCATGGACTTCGAACAGCTTCGGGGTAGACGGCGGTGCCGACGGGATCGGCGTCGTGCTCGGTGTGGCCCCCGACCTCGAACTATGGACCGATACGTGGACGGTACCCGGCCTGTTCTTCGGGGCCTCCACCATGCTCGGCGGGACGATCGACGAGCTGCTCGACACGTACGGGTACCTGACCGACGAATGCACCTACGACGGCAGGTACGCCTACGACGACGGCGCGTACATCGGCGCTTACGACTGGTGGGGCGACTGCGGAGGGGTGGGCACCGTGTACGTCGCCATCGTCGCCCGGCCTCCGGGCGAGGAGTTCACGGCGGTTGTGGAGATCACCATGGTGTCAGAGGCCGACCTGGCCGCCGCCGACGAGATCGTCGGCTCGTACTACGTGACCGGCGTCACCGGTGACGGTGGCGGCGGGGCGCTGGACCCCGACCTCGAGCCCAACTACGGCGCCGGAGAGCTCACCGCAGGGTTCGACCCCGACCCCCAAGCGGCCGCCGTCGAAGCGGGCGGCACGATCGACGTCTCGGCGTACCTCGGCGGGGACTGCGCCGGGTTCGTGACGAGCGCTCCCGATCTCGAGGTCACCTGGTCGGGGAGCAGTGGAGGCCTGCTCCGGTTCTTCTTCGTGGCAGACCTCGAGGGTGACGACACCGTGCTCGTCATCAACGACCCCGCCGGGGATTGGTGGTGCTCGGACGACTCCTACGGGACCTACAACCCCACCATCGACTTCGCCACCGGCCCCGACGGCGTTTACGACATCTGGGTCGGCACATACCAGACCGGCGTGTTGATTCCCGGCGGCTTCTACATCACCGAGGTGGACGCCAACCACCCATAGACGGCGAAGACACCCCGCCGCCGGCCGGTGCGGTCACCGCCGCACCGGCCGGCTGGGGGCGGGGGCCGCAGGCGTCATGCCTTGGTGGTTCGGCCTCACGGAGGGGAGGCGGGGCCGAACCGGGATAGAGTCACCTCCTTCTCAGGAGGGAGTGACTCCATGGCCCGCCCGACTCAGCACGCCACCCCGATTTGCCTCGTCCTCACCGCCCTCGCCGCCCTCGGGATCTTTCTCGGCTTCGCCACCGACGAGATGATGTGGCCGGTGGGGTTCCTCGTGCCAACCGTCGCCTACGAGGCGTACCGCACCGAGGGAGCCTCGACCCGCTGGGCGTCGTGGATGATGGTCGCACTGATCGTCGCGCTGATCGTCTTCGTGGTCTTCGACATCGAGTACGACCTGCGACAGTTGCTCGGCACGAGCGTCGCTTATGTGGGCGGTGAGGACATCCCGCTCGGCGACGTGAAGGTGGTGTTCCCGGCGGCGATGGCGATTCTCGCCGCGGTGCTGTGGGGACGGACCCGGGGGATCTACACCCGCTGGCTGGCGGCGATCATCTTCGTGACCGCAGCGGTGATCGTGTACCTGCGGGCTCCCGCCGAGATCAACAGGCTGCTCGACACGGTGGGTTGATCGGTCGGGGGGTCCCGCCGAGTGCGACGTCGCCCAGCGGTAGTGGCGTTCCTGCTCGGCGGCCAGGCCACCGCCACCGGCCACAACACCGCACCCAGCACGAGCACCAGTGCCTGCACCATCGCCCCTCGTGGTGACGATGACGGGTTACCGCACCGGCTCTTCGGGATCGGTACGGAGGCCAGACGCCGGAGGCCAGATTCCAGATCGCGGATGCCGGAGGCCGGATGCCGGAGGGCAGACACTCATCGGCTGCCACCAGCCCGGGCACTACGCCGTCGGGATGATGGCGACGATCACCGTGGTGGGGTCAAGCAGGCGCCGATGGGCGCGCCCGAGCGACATCGCCGGCGGAGCCTCGGCGCGTCTCAAGCGGCGGTGTGCTCCCGGTGGATCGGGAACAGGTAGGACCCGGTCACGGACGAGCGGTGCCCATCGTCCCAGAGCACCTCGACGGTGGAGCCGTGGACGGACGCCACCCGGCCCTGCCGGGGGACCTGCCCCACTCTCTTCGA
>DATDRW010000064.1:0-12755 GCA_035291545.1 Acidimicrobiia bacterium | reverse complement strand
GGGCGCCGGGCGGTGGGGCTGGTCGCCGTCAGCCTCTCGCCGTTGACGTCGACCGTCACCACGTGATCGGGGCCGCGGAACGCCGAGGCAAGCACTGTCGCCTCGATCGAGCCGTTGGGATCGAGGCGCAGGGCGTCGGTGCGGACCGCCACCGCCCCACCCGGGGGCGGGGTGATCCCGGCCAGCGGCCCGGCGACCACATCCTGACCCAGCAACCGGGCGACGACCGCGGTCCCGGGGTGGCGCCACACCTCCTCCGGGGTGCCGGTGCGGACGATGCGCCCCCCATCCATCACCGCCACCCGACCGGCGAGGGCGAACGCCTCGTCGGTGTCGTGGGTGACCAACAGGGTGGGGATGGGATCGGCGGCGAGCGCCGCGGCGAGATCCGTTGCCAGGTCGCGGCGGAGGGCGGGATCGAGCGAACCCAGCGGCTCGTCGAGGAGCAGCATGCGCGGGTCGGGGGCGAAGGTGCGAGCCAGCGCCACCCGCTGCGCCTGCCCGCCCGACAGCTCCTCGACCCGGCGTGAACCGAGACCGGCGAGGCCCACCCTGGCGAGGGCGGCATCGACGCGGCCGGCGAGTTCCGGTGTCGCCACCCCGGACATGCGGAGCCCGAAGCCGACGTTGCCTGCGACGTCGAGGTGGGGGAACAGGGCAAAGTCCTGGAACACGAGGCCGAACCTGCGGCGGTGCGCCGGGACCGGGCGCAGGTCGGCCCCGTCCCAGGAGATGGTGCCGGCATCGGGGGTGAGCAGCCCGGCGATCGCCCGGAGCAGGGTGGTCTTGCCGGACCCGCTGGCACCGAGCACCGCCACCGTCTCCCCGGCGTCCACCTCCAGGGAGACGTCGTCGAGGGCGACCAGGTCGCCGTAGCGAACGGTGAGCCCCCGCACCTCCAGCATCAGAACAACCCCCGTCCCGGAAGCCGAACCCGGTCGACCAGGAGGACCACGGCGACGGTGATCGCCATGAGGAGCAGGCTCAGCACCATGGCTCCTTGGACGTTGAGCGCACCGGGGCGGCCGAGGAGGCGGAAGATCGTCAGGGGGAGGGTGGGCGAGCCGGGACGGGCGAGCAGGCTGGTGGCACCGAATTCGCCGAGAGAGATCACGAAGGCGAATCCGGCGCCGACCGCGGCGGCCCGCCCGGCGATGGGCAGGTCGATCTTGAGGCGGATCCGTGCCGGGGAGGCGCCGAGGGTGGCGGCGGCCTCGCGCAGCCGCATCCGGATCGAGCCGAGAACGGGAACGAGCGTGCGCACCACGAAGGGCACCGCCACCAGGGCGTGGGCGATCGGGATGAGGGCCACCGAGGCCCGGAGGTCGATCGGGGCGTCGAGGGCGACCAGCATCCCGAACCCGAGTGTCACCGCCGAGGTTCCCAGGGGCAACATCAGCAGCGTGTCGAACCATCGCGACAACCGGCCGCGCCGCGCCGCGATGAGCAGCGCCGCGGGCAGGCCGACCGCGAGGGCGATCACGGTGGCGGTGACGGCGTACCCCAGGGAGGAGGAGGCGGCGGCGCCGACGTCGACGAACGGCGACACCCGGAGCGCCCGGAACCCGGCCAGGGTGGGCCGTCCCCCGCGGGAGAGCGCCCGCCAGGCGAGCACGGCGGTCGGGACCCCGACGAGCACCAGGGTCCACAGGGCGGTCGCCCCCACGACCAGGCGCTGCCGGCCGGTGCGGGGGCGCCGCAGGGTCGCCGGGGTGAGGGACTGCATGACCCGCGAGCGATCTTGGTGGCGGGCGTAGGCGATGAGGGCGCCGATGACACCGGCCATCTGCATCAAGGCGAGGATGGCGGCGCCGCGCAGGTCGAAGAGAAAGGCCGTGCGGCGGTAGATGTCCACCTCGATGGTGGCCATGCCGGGACCGCCCAACACCAACACCGTTCCGAAGGAAGTGAACGAGAAGAGGAACACGATCGCGGTGGCCGAGGCGATCGCCGGGCGCAGCCGCGGAAGCGTGATCCGTCGCGCCACCTGCCACGGCCCGGCTCCGAGGGCGCGGGCGGCGTCCTCGATACGGGGGTCGAGATGCTCCCACAGGCCGCCGACGATGCGGACGACGACGGCGACGTTGAAGAACACATGGGCGGCGACGATCGCCGTCACCGTCCCGCTGAGATCGACTCCGAGCACCCCGGACGGGCCGAGGAGAGCGAGGAAGGTGACACCGACCACCAGGGTGGGGAGCACGAAGGGGACCAAGGTGATGGCCCGTAGCAGGCGCCGCCCGGGGAAGTCGTAGCGAGCGGTGACGTAGGCGATGGGCAGTCCCGCGGCCAGGGTGAGCACGGTCGATACGACCGCCTGCCACACGGTGAACCACACGACGCCGGCGTCGAACACCGATCCGGTGGCGGTCGCCGGCCTCCCCAGCGAGGTCGCCAGGATCGACGCCACCGGGTAGACGAAGAACACCGCCAGGAACGCCGTCGGGACGACGGCGAGCCACAGGGCGGTGCGCCGGGTCATCTCAGGACCAGCCGGGTCCATTCGGCGAGCCACCGCTCCCGGTTCACCTCGATGCGGGCGGGCTCGACCGTCGCCGCCGGCGCCGGCGGCGCCTCACCCAGCCAGTTCGGGAGGGCGGCGTCGGGCCGTACCGGGTACACGAACATCGATCCGGGGACGTCCTCTTGGAACTCGCGGGTCAACAGGAAGTCGATGAGCTCCTCGGCGGCGCCGCGCCGGGTGGTGCCGCGCAGGATCCCGGCGTACTCCACCTGGCGGAAGCATCCGCTGGTGAGAGTGGCGGTGGAGGGCTCGGTCGGTGGGGGATCGGTGAACACCAACTCGGCACCGGGTGACGACGCGTAGGACACGACCAGCGGCCGGTCCCCGTCACCGGCGCCGGAGAAGTGCCCGTAGTAGGCGGTTCCCCAGTCGGAGGCGACGAGCACGTCGTTGGCCCGGAGGTCGGTCCAGTATTCCTTCCAGGTGTAGTCGCCGTCCTCGCCGAACTCGGCGATGGTGGCGAGGAGGAAGGCGAGCCCGGGCGAGGAGATCGAAGGATCCTCGACGACGAGCATCCCGTCATATCGGGGATCGGCGAGATCGCGCAGCGTCGCCGGGGGAGGGATGGCGGTGAAGGCGGCACGATCGTAGTTGAGGCATACGTCGCCGTAGTCGATCGGGGTCACCCGGTCGTCGACGACGAACTCCTCCGGGATGAGGCCGATCGCCGGGCTCACGTAGGGGACGAACACGTCGCCCGCCAGTGCGCGCGACAAGAGGGTGGTGTCGACGCCGAAGAGCACGTCGGCGACCGGGTTTCCCGCGGTGAGCAGGGCCTGGTTGACCATGAGCCCGGCATCGCCGCCGAGGATGACCTCCACCTCGATTCCGGTCTCCGCGGTAAAGGCCTCGAGCACCGCCGGGGTGACCGCGAAGAAGTCGTGGGCGAGCAGCGTGACCGTGTCCGACCGCTCTCCGGTCGAACAGGATCCGGCCACCAGCAGGGCTGCGGTGAGGATGACGAGTCGTTTCATCGGGCCTCCTCCATGTGGGTGACCATGGCGACCCCGGAGTGGACCTGCACGGTCGCGGTGGCACCGGTCATCTCGTTGCTCTGTCCCCGGGACGATCCGAAGGGGAGGTTCTCGCGGTCGAGTGGCCAGCGGAGGCCGGCCGTGGTGACGACGGCGTCGCCGCCGGCGGGGACGATCGACACCACGTCGCCGGCGGTGCCGTCGATGCGGCATCGGCCCCGGGTGGGCCACACCCGGACCGGGCCCACCCACCACTCCGGGGCGACGGCGGCGTGGCGCTCGGCGGCGATCACTCCGGCGTTGGCCAGGACGTGGTCGATGCGATCGTCGCCCGCACCTCCGACCACGATGGTGCGGGTGGCGCCGAGACGCGCCGCCGCCGCCAGGGCGAGGTCGAGGTCGGTGGCATCCTTGTCCGCCGGGTGCGATTCGATCGCGGCGCCGCGATCCACGGCTTCCGCCACCGCCTCGGGAGCGGCCGAGTCGAAGTCGCCGACGATGAGATCCACCGTCAACCCCAACCCGGCGGCGAGGTGCAGTCCCGAATCGGCGGCGATCACCAGGTCGGGGTGGGGGAGCGGTGCCGTGGGCGCGCCCGAACCACCGGTGAGGATCACACAGAGTCGCGGTTCGCTCACGTCTTCCTCCGCTGGCATTACCCAGATCAGGTACGGCGGGTCGGTGGCATTCGGCCACCCTCTCAGTTCGGCTCACCCGAACTCCCCGGAGTGCGAGCACCAGTATAGGAGAGCAGGGTCGGTGAGCTCATCGCGACTCGTCGCCCGTCGCCCGTCGCCCGTCGCCCGTCGCCCGCAAGAGTCGCGCGGTTGCGGTCTTGCCCATTGCCCCCGCGCGATCTCCCCCTTGACAGCCTGACATCAGTATGACATCATAGTGCTGTCACGAAGACACCGAAGTGACCACGGAGGTGGGTAATGTTGCTGGCGACACACACGATGTTGGCGCTGCACCGTGCGCAGCACACCGATCGGATCCGGGCCGTGAACCACACCCGGGGGCACCGCTCCCACAGGGTGGCCGAAGACCGGGTCCTGGTGGCGATGGGACGCACGGTCGTGGCGAGATGAAGCGGAGGCCGGTATGGACACGACCATGGCGATGACCCGTCTCGAAGGCGCCATTGCGCAGCAGGTGATCGTTGCCGGCGGGGACCCCGAGGTGGAGTCGGCGGCGCGCGCCATCCTGGCGGCGCTGGAGCCGGCGGTTCGGCAGATGGCCTACGACCTCGCCGAGCAGGCGGCCGCCGAATTGGCTGCGCAGCTGCCCGGGCATCAGATCGACGTCGTGCTCGTCGCCGGGGAGCCGACGCTGCGGGTCCGCACCGACCCGGGCGGAACCACCCCGCCGAGCGGGGAGTCGCTGGACGCCCGCATCACCCTGCGCCTCCCGCCGACGCTGAAAGACCTGATCGAGACGGCGGCCGGGGCCAAGGGCGAGTCGGTCAACACCTGGCTGGTGAAGACGGTGTCCTCGACCGCCGGCGAGGGACGGCGCCGCACCCGCCGCGTCACGGGAACCATCGAGACATGAAGCAACACCGATTCACCATCACCGACATCCCCCGGCTCGATGTCCGGCTTCCGGTCGGAGAACTCAGGATCCTCGCCGGTGCTCCCGGCGTGGTCGAGGTCAACCTCGACGGTCGGGACGCCTCCGTCTCCCGATTCATCGTCGAGCAACGCGGTTCGGTGGTCCACGTCGAACCGGATCGGTCGCAGCGCATCCACTGGTCCGCGGTCGACGTGCTGATCACGACTGGGTCACCCGCCGATCTCCACGCCCGGCTCACCTCCGGCAACCTCGTCGCCGGCACCGAACTCAACTCGCTCATCGTCGAGACGGCGTCCGGCGAGGTGGTCGTCGGCAACGTCCGGGTCGATGCCTCGATCCGATCCGCCTCCGGCGACGTCCGCCTCGCCGACGTCGGGGGGCGGTTGGATGCGGCCGCCGCCTCGGGCGACATCCGGGGCGACGTCGTCGGGAGTGTGGAGGTGAAGTCGGCGTCCGGCGACGTGCAAATCAAGGAGGTGCTCCGGGATGCCGTGGTGCGCACCGCCTCCGGTGACGTCACGGTCGGCCGGTTCTCCGGGGACTCCTTCGACGTCAAGAGCATGTCCGGCGACATCAGCGTGGGCGTGCCCCCGGGTCGGCGCTACGACGTCGAGTTCTCGACGCTGTCGGGTGAGATCCGCACCGACTTCCCGATCCAGGGATCGGAGGACAGCGGGTCGCCGGCGCGACTCGAGGTGAAGACCGTCTCCGGGGACATCCGGGTCAAGGGCGTCTGAGAGGGCGGCCTCTAGTCGACACGGCGCAGGGCGATGGCGGCTTCCATCGCCTCGAGGGCATCAGCGGCGAACAGTTCGTGGCCACCGTCCCCGGCGTGGAACTGATCGCCGGCGAACAGGCCCGGATCCTCGAAGAACGCGGCGCTGCTGCGGCCGCGGGTGTACACCTTCACCGCGCGCGGGACGGCGACGACGACCTCGCGGCACACCCGGTCGAAGACGTTCGAGCGGTGCGACATCCACCTCCGGAGACTGGGAGGCAGCCGGGGGATGCTGCCGAGATCCCCGAGGCCGAACACGAGCACGCCGGCTCCGGTGGCGGAGAGCCGGGTGACGATGGTGAGCAGGTGCTGGCGGTAGCGCTCGGGATGCACGCCGCGCAGGGCGTCGTTGGCGCCGACCGACACGACGGCGACGTCGGGACGCATCCGGATCGCCTCGGCGAGTTGTCCCTCGAGGACGTCACGGGCCTTCGACCCTCCGACGGCGAGGCTGACCAGGTCGACGTGATACCGGTCCGAGAGCGCATGCGCCACACGGCGAATCCAGACGTTGTCGAGGTCGGCGACACCGGGTGCGGTGATCGATGAGTCGCCCAGGGCGACGATGCGGAGCCCGGGGAGGGAGGGGTCGCCGAATCGTCCCGAAGGATCCTGGTTGGGGTACGAGGGGAGATCGGGGCGACGGGAGGCGCGCAGCACCTGGGTGGCGACGACTGCCGCCGCGGCCACCGGTACCGCGAGCACAGCCTTGCGCACCCGGACCACCATCGCGACCCGTGATGGTACCCGGCTTGACCCGGCTTCTCTTGACCTTGAGGATGGCGGCGAACGAGGAGGAACCGGGATGCGGCTGGCACTGAACATGGGGTACGCGGGCACCGCGGTGGAGCCGCGTCTGGAGTTCGTGCAGGAGGCCGATCGTCTCGGCTACCACTCGGTGTGGGTCGCCGAGGCGTACGGCAGTGATGCGGTGTCGATGCTCGCCTGGTACGGCGCCTCGACCCCGCGGATCGGGCTGGGCAGCGCCATCATGCAGATGCCGGCCCGCACCCCGGCGATGACGGCAATGACGGCCGCCACCCTGTCCGAGTTGAGCGGCGGTCGATTCCTCCTCGGGCTGGGGATGTCCGGCCCCCAGGTGGTGGAGGGGTGGCATGGGCGTCCGTACGGCAAACCGCTGCGGGTATCCCGGGAGTACGTCGAGATCGTGCGGCGCATCCTGTCGCGCGAGGCGAGGCTTCGTTTTGAGGGCGAGTACCACCGCATCCCCTACGACGGCCCCGACGCCACCGGCCTGGGCAAGACGCTCCGGCTCACCATCCACCCCCGTCACGAGATCCCGATCTACCTGGCGGCGATCGGACCGAAGAACGTGGCCCTCGCCGCCGAGATCGCCGACGGATGGCTTCCGTTCTGGTACTCGCCCTTCCGGGGGGCCGAGGTATTCGAACCGGCCCTCGCCGCGGGGTTTGCCGCCTCGGGAGAACCGGACAAGCGAAAGCGATTCGACATCCTCCCCACCGTGCCGGCGGTGGTCACCGACGACGTCGATCAGGCGCGATGGGGAGTACGGCCGCTGCTCGCGCTCTACGTCGGCGGCATGGGGGCCAGGGGGAACAACTTCTACTTTGATCTCGTGTGCCGCTACGGGTACGAGGAGGCGGCGACCAAGGTCCAGGACCTCTACCTCGCCGGAAAGCGCGAGGAGGCGATGGCCGCGCTCCCCGACGCCTTGATCGACGAGGTCGCCCTGGTGGGCCCCAAGGCGGCGATCGCCGAGAAGCTCGAGGTATGGAAGGGCGCCGGGGTCACCACCCTCGGGGTGGTCGCCCAGGATCTGGGGACGCTGCGCACCCTCGCCGAGTTGGTGCTGTGAACGCCGGAGCGCATCCTCCGGCGGGAGCTGGATTCGGGGCCGCGGCTCTAGCGCGTGGAGGCGTGGTCGGCGAGATGCCACAGCACCCCGGCCAGCGCGAACACACCCGCCGCCCACACCGCCGGCACCCAGTCGCCGTATGCGGTGGCAAACAGGATCAGACCGGACCCGGCGGCGGCGGCAAAAGTCGCCGCGGCGGCGAGGGGCGTGGCCGAGGTTGCCGGAATGGCATCGAACAGTTGTATCGGGCTTCGAACCACGCCCGCAGGCTACCGGGGTCGGCGTGAAGAACCCGGTGGCGGAGGCGGTCGATCGGGGAGACCTCGACGAGCTGGTCCGGCTCGTCGATGGGCTCTGTTCGGCTCGGGAGTGGGCGTCGGTGGTCGACCTGCGCGATCGGTGCCGGCACGCCCTGGAGCGTGGGCTGCAGCTGTGGCCCGCCGCCGAATACGCCGAGTACCGCCTCGCCCTCGAGGCCCCAGCCGGGTTCGCCGGTCCGGTCGTGACGGAACGAGCGGGGCGTTTCGCACTCGGCCCGTTCTGGGAGGTGGCCGCCTCCACCCATGACTGGGCAGCCCTGTCCCCACACCTCCCCCCGGGGCCGGCCCGGTCGCTGGCGGCGCAGGAGCGGGTGTTGCGCGGCGAGGACCTCACCGGTGACCCCTCCATCGACACCGGTGTGCTCGACGTGCCGCTCGTGCTGCTTCCCTGGGAGCCGTCGTACCCCTTGGCGACGTATCGCTCCTCGAAGGCCGAGTTCCCCTCCCCGCCGCCGGTCCCGCTGCGCCGGATGGCCTCCCCCGCCGGCTGGTCGGCCGCCTCCGATCCCGCAGGCGTCGAGGCGCTGCTCGCGGTCGCCCTTCCCTGGGCCGAGCAGTCCAACGGCAGCGCGGCGGCGGTGGCGGTGCAGGGTGATGTCGTCGGTGCGATCGCGGCACTCGGCCACACCCCGGTCGACGCCGCCGAGGTTTCCGGTGCCGATGCGCTCGCCTGGCTGGCCTGGGCAGGTGCCAGCGGCGGCGCCTACGGCCGGCGGCGCGGCGGGCCCCTGGGCCGCTTCGCCGCATGGTGGGTGCTGGCCGCCGTCGGTGGAGTGGAGTGGCCGCCGCATCCTGCGGACCTGGAGGAGGCATTGCGCCGGCTCCGGTGGCACCGATGGGAGCCCTCCGGGGTCACCCACGGGTGGACTTCGTCTCTGGCGATCACCGATCCGGCGCGTGGGACGTCGTGGGCGCTGTATGCGGTCGACGACCATCGAGAGGGCGAGGCCGCGGGATGAGGTCGTGGCCGAGGGCCGGATGACCGCCGCGGACTCGCGGTGCGTCAGCCCGCCACGTAGTCGGGGAGCTCGGTCTCGATGTTGCGCACCCTGGGTGCCAGGTAACCGACCACCCCGAGCAGGGCGGTGAGCAGTCCGGTCACGATGAACATCAGGCCGACCCCCCGGCCGGGGCCGACCCCGATGACCGATCCGACGCTTCCGGCCAGCGCTCCACCCTCGGCCATCAGCGGTTCGAACACGCGGTCGGCGAGCGGCCCGGAGGCGAGGATGGCGATCGGGGAGATCGCCTGAGAGATCATGCGGCGGATGGCGAACACCCGCCCCTGCATCGCCGGAGGCACCTTGAGCTGCCACAGCACCTGACTGGAGGTGTTGGCCACCGGCACCATCGCCATCAGCGCGAAGGCAGAGGCGGCGACCAGCACCAGCGACGGCCGCACTCCGGCGAGTGCGACGCCCAGGCCGGCGCCGACGATGGCGATCATCGTCCCCCGCACCCGTTTCTTCGGCCCGCCCCAGGCGCTCACCGCCACCGACCCGGCAACGGCGCCGAACCCGGCCGCCGAAAGGACTCCTCCGGCTGCGCTCTCCGAGGCGAAGGCGACGACGAGGGGGATGAAGAGCACATTGCCGAACGACAGGGAGAAATTCACCCCGGCGTACACCCACAACAAGCCGAACAGCCCGCCCCGCTCGCGCACGTACCTCCAGCCGGCGGCAGCGTCACCGAGCATCGAACCGGTCGAGGTGGCGGCGTGCCCCTCGGGTCGGGGGAAACGGACGACGGCGAGGGTGCCGACCGCGAACAGGAAGGTGGCGACGTCGATGAGCAGGATGGCCCCGAGACCGGATGCCACCAGGACGACGCCGGCGAGGGCGGGCGCCATCACGAGCGAGAGCCCGTCGTTCAGCTGAACGAGACCGTTGGCGCGTCCCAGATGGGGTTTGGGGACGAGCAGCGGGATCGAGGCGAGCCACGCCGGCGCCTGGAAGGCACTGCCCATCGAACCGACGGCGACCAGCACGTAGATGTGCCAGAGGTGCAGGCTGTCGGTGGCGTAGAGACCGGCGACGCACAGGGTGGCCACTCCGGCGACCGCATCGGAGGCAAGCATCACCTTGCGGCGATCCCACCGATCGACGAGTGCTCCGGCAAAGGGGGAGATGAGCACGGCGGGGAGGGCGAAGGCGAGGGCGACCAGGGCGAGATTGGTCACCGACCCGGTCTCGGCGTACACCCAGAGTTGCAGGCCGAAGGCGCTCATCGTCGAACCGAGGATCGAGACCAATTGCCCACCCCACACCGTGAAGAAGGTGCGCATCGAGGTGGAGGGAGTGACGGCGGCGGGTTCACCCATGGCGGCGGCAGTCTGACATCACAGTGATGTCATGGCAAGTGAGGCCCAATATGATCGAACACCTGTTCGATTCTGTGGATAAACTGCCCGTCCCATGCCCCGCTACGCCGAGCTGCACTGTCACAGCAATTTCTCGTTTCTCGACGGTGCCTCCCATCCCCACGACCTGGTGCGGCGGGCGGTCGAACTCGGGTACGAGGCGCTGGCGATCACCGACCACGACGGGTTCTACGGCGCTCCCCGCTTCCGCATCGCCGCCGCCGGGGCCGGGCTGCCGACGGTGTACGGGGTGGAGATAGGGCTTCCCCGTGCCTCCGGCACGGAGAAGCCCGTTGCCCGTTGCCCGTTGCCCGTTACGGGTCGCGACGGTTCTCGGGAAACGGGAAACGGGAAACGGGAAACGGAACGCCCCCGAAGAGGCCGCACCCATCCCATGCACGGCTCCAAACCGATCGACCTGCCTCCCACCGATCACCTCGTGCTGCTGGCTCCCGACCCCCGCGGCTACGGCGCGCTCTCCCGGCTGGTCACCCGGGCCCAGTTCCGCGGCGAGAAGGACCGGGCCTCCTACGACCGCGGCGAACTCGTCGAGGCGTCCGCCGACGGCAGGCTGGTCGCCCTCACCGGCTGCCACACCGGCGAGGTTCCCCGCCATGCCGCCGCCGGCGACCTGGCGGGGGCGATGGCCGCGGCGGCGCGGCTGCGGGAGGTGTTCCCCGGCCGGCTCTTCGTCGAGCTGTGGGACCACCGCATGCCGGGGGACGACCTGCGCAACGGGGTGCTCGCCGAGGTGGCGGGAAGGCTCCGGCTCCCCACGGTCGCCACCAACAACGTCCACTACCACGACCGCTCCGAGGCGGACGTCGCCGAGGTGCTCGCCGCCATCGCCGGTCGGCGCGATCTCGACGAGGGATACGGGCACTGGCCGGCCACCGACGAGCGGCATCTGAAGTCTCCGGGGGAGATGGCCGCCCGGATGTCCCGTTACCCCGGTGCGGTGGAACGGGCCGCCGACCTGGGCCGAGCACTCGCCTTCGACCTGAAGCTGGTGGCGCCGCGGCTCCCCGACTTCCCCCTCCCCGACGCATTCCGCACCGAGATGGAGTACCTGCGGCATCTGGTCTACGAGGGGGCACGACGGATCTATCCCGGCAACGGGCCGGAGCGGGTCGACCGGGCCGCCGTCGACCGCCTCGAGCACGAACTCGGGGTGATCGAATCGCTGAGGTTCCCCGGGTACTTCCTCATCGTGTGGGACATCGTCCGCTACGCCGAGTCGCTCGACATCCTCTGTCAGATCCGCGGCTCCGGCGCCGATTCGGCGGTGTGCCGCTGCCTGGAGATCACCCGGGTGGATCCGATCCGGCTCGGCCTCCCCTTCGAACGGTTCCTCTCCGCGGAGCGGGGGCGTCCTCCCGACATCGACGTCGACTTCGAGGCGGAGCGGCGCGAGGAGGTCATCCAGTACTGCTACCGGCGCTACGGGCGGGAGCGGGCGGCGATGGTGGCCAACGTCGTCACCTATCGGGCACGCTCGGTGCTCCAGGACGTCGGCAAGGCATTCGGGCTCACCCAGGCCCAGGTGAACGGGCTCACCAAGTACCTCGACACCCGCAGCCCGGAGAAGATCGAGGAGCACCTGGAGTTGCCCCCGGGGCGCACCACCGACTTCATCCTCGACGTGTGCCGCCGGCTCGACGGGTTTCCCCGCCATCTCGGCATCCACTCCGGGGGGATGGTGATCGCCGACCGGCCGCTGTGGGAGACGGTGCCGCTGGAGTGGGGGCGGATGGAGGACCGCTCGGTCCTGCAGTGGGACAAGGACGATTGCGCCTCGATGGGCATCGTCAAGTTCGACCTGCTCGCCCTGGGGATGCTCAACGCGCTGCACCTCACCGTCGACCTCATCGCGGAGGTGCACGGTTCCCGGATCGACCTCGCCGGGCTCCCTCAGGAGCCCGTGGTGTACGAGATGCTCACCAAGGCGGACACCGTCGGGATGTTCCAGGTGGAGTCGCGGGCACAGATGGCGACCCTTCCCCGGATGAAACCGAAGAGCTTCTACGACCTCGCCGTCGAGGTGGCGCTGATCCGGCCGGGTCCGATCCAGGGGCACTCGGTGCATCCCTATCTGCGGCGGCGCAACGGAGAAGAGCCGATCCGTTATCCGCATCCGCTCACCGAGCCGATCCTGCGCAAGACCCTCGGGGTCCCCGTGTTCCAGGAACAGCTCATGGAGCTCGCCCGGGTGTGCGCCGGCTACAGCCCCGGCCAGTCGGACCGGTTGCGTCAGGCGATGACCCACAAGCGGTCGGATGAGGAGATGGAGAAGCTCCGCGCCGAGACCTATGCCGGCATGGAGCGGCAGGGGATCACCGGCACCGCCGCCGGCGAGATCTGGGACAAGCTGCAGGGGTTCGCCTCGTTCGG
>DATDRW010000063.1:0-2976 GCA_035291545.1 Acidimicrobiia bacterium | reverse complement strand
GTACTCGTCATCGGCGGGGCGCTGCTGGCCGCCCGGCGGGAAACCGGGCGCTCGCCGGAGCGGCACACTACGACGGAACCGGGCCCTGGCCGAATAGATGCGGACCATCTCCGTCGATAGCTCCCGTCCGCAGTAGTCCGCGGTGAATGGCTCTCAACCCGGCTCCGACCGGGGAGGCTCCAGGGCGAGGGCCCAGATCGAAGAGCTGGCCGAGGACGGCGCGTTCATGCAGCAAGGGCCGGACAGATCGACTGGACCACCAAACGAAACACGCGAGGCCGTCACCACGTGAAGCCGGGACGGGGCGTAACGGCAGAGGACCGCGAGGAAACGGGCGCTCTCACCCACCGGCTCGAGCTCGTGCGCATCGTCGACGACGGGAGTGAGCCGACGCTGCGGCTTCGGCTACCAGGGGCTCGAGCCGGGAGCGGCGAAAGGCGCGCATTTGTCGTCGGTCCGCCTACAACACCTGAAGTCTGCGGCCGTCCAACCAGGCCTCCCACCCGTTCTCCGCCCGCACCTGCGCCCAGTCGGCGCGCCGCTCAACGACCAGGAGCTCGATGCCGCCCGCCAGCGTGGCGATCACCTGCCCGGCGGGGTCGGGTGCTGCCCACGCCTCGAGACCCTCACGAGGGACGGTGTGGCTCGGTGCCCATGCCGGTTCGGCTGCCCCGGGCAACGGAGTCGGTTCCGGATCAACGGGATCCGACCGGTGGTGAATTTGCGCCGCCGGCGCCCAGCCCTCGAGGTGCCCGTCGGGATCGGCGATCCGCGCCCAGCCCCCTTCCTCGCTCACGAGCAGGTACCAGATACCCGGTTCCAGGATTCCGATCACCGCTGACGTGTCGTGCAATCCCTGCACTTGAACCCGCTCGAGAACATAGACCCAAGCACCCTGGTGACCATCCGGTCCAGGCTGCAGAAGGTCGATCAGTCCGTCGAGGTACTCAATGGCGTCGACACTCTTGATCGAAACGATGGGCTGCCCGGCAAGAAGGCCTTGATAGTCGACCAGCGTCAGCGGACCGTCCCCGCGGATCGTGATGCGGTGTTCGTAGCGCCGCAACTCGCCGTTGGCCATCTCGATGATCTCGTGAGCGACGGCCGGCAGCGGGCTACGCCACTGTGACGCATAGGCGAGCAGCGGCGCTTCCGGCGTCCATTGCCCGTTCTCGTTTCGGATGATTCCCGCCTCGGCCAGCTCGTCGAACCCGGCTTCTGCGGCCCCGGCAGCCACGTTCACATGGAGCGGAGACAGGATCCGCAGGAGAGTGACCAGCCAGCGAGCATCATCGTGTTGCACGCCGGCCGCGAGTTGATGCCGAACATCGTCGTGAGCGAAGCGGTACGCCACGACGGGTTGGCGTTGGCCGAGCGATGAGAAGAGCCGGCCCCGGACCGCGTCCACTGCGCCGGCCAGTGCCTGGAGCCCACCGACGCTGAGGGAGACCTCGTGCGGATCGGCCAAGGGCGGCGGCGTTGCCAGCACGACCCGCGCGGTGATCGCGGCGACATCCTCCTCCTCCCACGGGAAGGAGACTCGAAGGTGATTCCCCTCGAGCCAGCAGCCCACGAGTCGCGCTTGGGGGTGCGATCGGCTTCCGTAGTACACCTGTATGAGCGTCTCGGCCGGCCCGGGGATGATCATCCTGATCTGGCGGTCCGGGGCCGTGAGCACCGCAAGAGCCGTTCCCCAGGCGGGGTCGGTAACCCCCCGCTCCTGGAGCGACGCCTGGTCGGCGTCGGGCGCGACCTCGACAAACGGGAGGAACGGTGATCCCGGTTGGACGGCCCGGCCCCCGGCCTGCAGCAGCCACGCCACCTCTCCGTCCGTCAGAGTCGCGGTGTGGTGGTCACTGCTCACGGCGGGTCACCTCCCGCTTTGCGAAATGGGGATCACCGTGCGTGTCTCGGCGGCCGCGTTGCCGTCGGGTAGTGGCCCTCCTGCCAGCCGGAGTCCGAGCCTTCGCCGGGCAGACGGCGAGGCCGGATTAGGTATATCGGATAGGTTCGCGATCATGGTGAGCTCCCCGGATTGTCGAGATTCTGGTTGATTCGCCGAATCACTTCTTCGACCGGTCCGCCGGGTTGCAGCAGTCTGGTCCTCTCGGTGTGAGTGAGGGCGGTGCCGAGCTTTGGGGTCGCCGTCCGCGTGCGGGGGTTGACCTGGATGATGAACCCTTTCGGGGGCGGCTCGACATCGACGCCGCCCGGACCGGAAATCAATGACCCATCGGAGTTCCAGAATCTCTCTTCTCGCCCGATCGCCTCGGGTGACCACCCGCCCTCGTCTGCATGCGCGGTACCCGAGAAGCGTTCCTCGCCCAGCAGCTCCACGTCATCGGCCAGCGCCGCTCCAGGCGGCTTCTCGCCCCGAAGGACCGCCTCCATGAGCTCCTGGTCCGGTCCGACATCCGGTACCCGATCAGACGGCGCCGCCGGGGGCGGTTCGAGATCGGGTGGCGGCGTGGACGTGGGGAGGGGGATTGCCGGGTCGGCGGGCGGCGCCTTGCCACCTCCACCGATCGGACCCTCCTCAGGGACGAGACGCGGCGGCCGGGTGGCCTCAGCAAGGTCTACCGGCGACGGCACGCCATCGGGAACGTAGGCCGGCGGGGACGCGGTCCCGGGAACCTCAACAGGTGGGGGCAGGTCGGAAAGGTCGATGTTTCCCGGCTCGATGCCCTGCTGCGGTGGGGACGGCGTCGACGGCGGACGGCCGCCCAGCGGTCCCGGCATCTCGTCGATTTGCGGTGGCGGCCGAGACCAGTCGGAAGGAGGCAGATGGATCTCCTCGGCCGGTGTCCCCGGCGGGACGTACCGCGGATCCTGAGGGTCGATGTGCCGGGGGCTGAGCGGCTGGTCGTAGTGCGGTCGGGACCCACCGGGCTCAACCCGAATACCGGGCACGGACGGGTCACTCCAGCTCACCCCGCCCCGCTCCGGCGGCCGGAGCGAAGGCTGTGACGGTGTGTC
>DATDRW010000062.1:0-6784 GCA_035291545.1 Acidimicrobiia bacterium | reverse complement strand
TGAACGAGGCGTTCTTCATCACGCCGCGGTCCAGCACGATCTCCTCCATCACGGCCAGACCCACCCCCTGCATGATCCCGCCCTCGATTTGACCGATGACCGCCTGCGGGTTGATCGCCTTTCCCACGTCCTGGGCGGTGTCGATGCGCACTACCCGGACCAGGCCGAGTTCGGTGTCGACGTCGACGACCGCTCGATGGGCGGCCACCACGTAGCCGGCATGGATGTCGCCGCGGCCCCGTCCATCGGGTCGGCTCGTCGGGGGATGGTGGAACCGCTCCAGGTGCTCGATGGGGTCACCGGCGAGGAGGTCGGCGAGCGAGGCAACCAACTCGTCGCCTCGCCACACCCCGTCGTCGTCGAGCCGGTCGCCTCCGACCCGAAGCAGGGCCTGGTCGCGCACCGCCTCGGCGGCGCGCAGGGCGGCGCCCCCGGTCATCTGGGTTTGCCGGGATGCCGAGGACGATCCGGCGGAGCCGATCCGGGAGGTGTCGTCGAAGACCACGGTGACCCGTTCCATCCCGCTGGCGGTGCGACCGATCTGTTCGACGACGGTGACCATCCCCTGTCCGTTCTCGCAGGCCGCGGTGTGCAGTTCGAGCCCGTCGGGGGTGAGCACGGCCCGTATCTCGGCGAAGTCGTCGAACCCCTCGGAGAACGCCAGGTTCTTGATCCCGACGGCGAACCCGATTCCGCGCTTCACCGCTGAGGGCGGCGTGGTCAGCCCGGTGCCCCCGGGGAGCCGGCGGGGATCGTCCGATCCGCCCGGATCGGGGAGGGGCATCGCCGCCACGGACTCGATCACCTCCCGGGTGGGGAGGCTTCCCACGATCAGCTGATTGGTGGTGGCGAGTCGATCCCCGGTACCCAGGGCGTTCTTGAGGCGCAGTTCCACCGGGTCCATACCGAGGGCGGCGGCGACCCGATCCATCTGCGACTCGTAGCCGAAGCACGGCTGAGGGGCGCCGAAGCCGCGCATCGCACCGGCGGTGGGGTTGTTCGTCCGGGCCGCGGCCCCGTCGACGTGCACCGACCGGACCCGGTAGGGGCCCACCGCGAAGTAGCAGGCATTGGCGAGCACCGCGGAACTGGTCGAGGCGTAGGCGCCTCCGTCGAGGAGCAGGTGTGCCTCGACCCGCACCAGGGTGCCGTCGCGGTCCGCCTCGTGCCGGTATCGCATCCGGGCGGGGTGGCGATGCACGTGTCCGACGAACGACTCGGCCCGGTCGTACACCATCTTCACCGGCCGGCCGGTGCGCAGCGCCAGCAGACAGAGGTGGATCTGCAGGCTGATGTCCTCCCGGGAACCGAAGGCCCCGCCCACGCCGGCGTTGTGCAGGCGGACCTGGTCGGCGTGCATCCCGAGCGACTCCGCGACCTGGGCGTGGTCGGCGTGGAGCCATTGGGTGGAGATGAAGAGGTCGACCCCTCCCGCGCCGTCGGGGATCGCCAGGCCCGACTCGGTGCCGAGCGGCGCCTGATCCTGCATGCCGACCTCGTACTCGGCCTCGACGACCACCTCCCCGTGAGCATCGGGGTCGCCGTTACGGATTTCGATGGTGCGGAACGTGGAGCCGGCCCGCTCCGCCTCCCGGGGATCGACGACCGGTTCGAGGACCTCGTACTGGACCACCACCTCGGCGGCACCGCGGCGGGCCGTCTCGCGGTTGTCGGCGGCGACGACGGCGACCGGCTGCCCCCAGAAGCACACCTCGCCGTCGGCGAGCACCGGTTGGTCGGGGCGTTCGAGCCCGAAGTGCCGCCTTCCGGGCACGTCGTCCTGGGTGAGCACGGTGCGGACCCCGGGGATCGCCAGCGCCGGAACGACGTCGATCGAGACGATCCGGGCGTGGGGATGGGGGCTGCGCACGGTCGCTCCCCACAGCATGCCTTCGGCACTCAGGTCGGAGGAGAAGGCGAACTCGCCCTTCACCTTGGGGATGCCGTCGGGCCGGACGACGGAGACGCCCACTCCGCCCGCCACCTCGGCGCGGACGAGGGTGGTCATGACTCCTCCCCGGCGAGTGCGGTCAGGGCGCGCACGATCGACCCATACCCCGTGCAGCGGCAGATGTTGCCCGCCAGCGCCTCGCGGATGTCGGCCTCGCCGGGGTGCGGCGTGGTGGCGAAGAGGTGGGTGGCGGCGACCACGATGCCCGGGGTGCAGAACCCACACTGCACGCCTCCGGCCTCGAGGACGGCTTGCTGGACGGTGTTCAATGTGGCGCCGTCGGTGATTCCTTCGACGGTGCGAATCTCGCAGCCGTCGGCGTCGGCGGCCATCACCAGGCACGAGCACACCAGTTCGCCGTCGAGGATCACCGAGCACGATCCGCATTCGCCCTGCTCGCAGGCGTTCTTGGAACCGGGCAGCCCGAGGCGGTCCCGCAGCGTCGTGAGCAGGCTCTCCGTCCCGGCGGGCTCCACCGAGTGGGTGACACCGTTGACGGTGATGCGGATCACGGCAATACCCGTTCTAGGAGGCGGCGGGCCATCACCCCGGCGGCGTGGCGCCGGTACTCGGCGGTCGAGCGATGGTCGGTGATGGGGCGCACCTCCTCCATCACCAACCGGGCGAATTCCTGCTTGGCCGCTTCGGAGGGCCGGCGCTCTGCCGAGATCATCGCCTCGGCGCGCCGGGCCCGGATCGTGGTCGGTCCCACCGAGCCGAGGGCCACCCGGGTTCCCCCGTCCTCGTCACGGGTGACGCAGCACGAGGCGATGGCGATCACCATGGCGTTGCGCACCCCGACCTTGGCAAAGGCCTGGCGTGCCGGGAGCCGGGCAGGAAGCCTGACGCCGATGATCAACTCTCCCGGTTTGCGGGTGTTGCGCTTGGGCCCGGTGATGAACTCGTCCCACGGCACGATGCGCTCTCCGGCGGCCGACCGCAGCACGATTGCGGCGTCGACGGCAGCGAGAAATGGGAGGCTGTCACCCGCCGGGCTGGCGGTGCCGAGGTTGCCGCCGATGGTCCCGGCGCTGCGAATCTGGGGGGAGCCCACGGTGCGGGCCGCCGCGGCGAGCGCCGGAATCGGTCCTGCCTCGAGCCGGCGGTAGGTGACTCCGGCGCCGATGAAGTCGCCGTCCCATTCGCGGAGCTCGGGGATGCGTCGGATCGCGATCACCGCGGCGGGGCGCAGCCCGTGGAGGTTGACGCTCACCATCAGGTCGGTCCCGCCGGCCAGGATCGTTGCCTCGGGCGCTGCTGCGGCGGCGGCCAATGCCTCGTCGAGGTCGCGGGGAATGGTCGTCTCCATGGCGGAGAGAGCCTATTGCCTCACCGGAGGCGAACCGCGTTCAATGGGTGCGGCGGGCGCCGGCGAGGGTCCGCCCGGTGAGCACCGCAAAGAACAGGGCGACCGGGAGCACGGCCATCGTCGCCGATCCCGAGGTCCCGGCGTGGTACGAGACCACGAGCCCGGCGGTGACCGACGCCACCCCGATGATGGTGGAGAGCAGCATCATCGACGGAACCCGCCGTACCAGGAGAGCGGCGGTGGCCGGGGGAGCGACCAGCAGACCGAAGACGAGCAGCGTGCCCACGGTTCGGGACGAACCGATGATGGCCAGCGTGGTCATCGCCAGCAGCACGCCGTGCGACAGGCCCGGCCGCAGCCCTAGTAGTTGGGCCTTTTGTTCGTTGAACGACAACACCAGAAAGCGTCGATAGAAGAGCAGCGACGCACCCACGGTGATCGCGGCGACCACCCCCAGCCAGACCAGGTCGCCTCCGGTGACGCCGAAGGCGTTGCCGAAGAGGATCGCAGTGAGGCTTCCCGTGTAGGACGCAGTTCGTGAGATGAGGATCACTCCGAGGCCGAGCATCCCCACGAACAACAGCCCGATCCCGGTGTCCTCGGAGAACGCCGTCTGGTTATGGACCAGGCGGATGCCCCCGATCATCACGAGCGCGGCGAGAGCGGCGCCGATCGCCGGATCGAATCCGAGGAGGAGGGCGACCGCAATCCCGGGAACGACCCCGTGCACCAGCGCGTCGCCGAGAAACGTCATCCCGCGTACGACCACCCAGATGCCGACCGCCGAGGTGGCAACGGCGGCGAGGGCTCCGCCCAGCAGCGCCCGCTGCTGGAAGGCGAGGGCGAAGGGGTCGGTCAGCCAGTCCATCGGGCTTCGATCATGACAGTGCCGCGGCGATTCTGCGGGCATTCTCGACGAGCATCCCGGGCAGGGTGGCGGCGGGTGTCCCCGGAGCGCCCAGCGACTCGCTGTACAGCTCGACCACGGTGACCGTGTCGCCCAGTTCTGCGGCCACGGCCTCGGCGAGGGCCACCGGCTGGGTGGTCTCGGCGAAGATCGCCGGCACCCCGAGCTCACGGATCACCGCGACGAGTGCGGCGAGCTCGGCGGAACTCGGTTCGGCCAGGGTGGAACCGCCGGGGACGATCACTCCGACCACGGTGAACCCGTAGCGGGCGGCGAAGTACCCGAAGGCCTCATGGTTGGTCACGAGCAGGCGGCGGTCCTCGGGAATCGGCGCCAGGAGATCGCGGATCGTGGCGTCGGCGGCGAGCAATTCGTCGGCGTACTCCGCGCCGCGGGCGGCGAAGCCGGCTCCGGGATCGAGATCCGCCAGAGCGTCGGCTACCAGCCTCGCCGCTTGCGCCATCCGCACCGGGTCGAGCCACATGTGCGGGTCGAGACCCTCGTCGTCTCCGAAGGGGAGTGGATCGAGCAGCGCCGCCACCTCGAGGACGGCGACCCCGTCGGCGGCGGCGCCGGCGATGGCGTCCTCGAGTCCCTCTTCGAGGCCCAGCCCGTTGACCACGACGAGGTCGGCGTCAGAGAGACGGGCGATCTGCCGGGCTGATGGCTGGTAGTCGTGGGGATCGACGCCGATCGGGATCAGCACCTCCACCGATGCCGCATCGCCGGCGACGGCGGTGGCGAGGTCTCCGAGGACCGTCGTCGTCGCCACCACCAGCAGTCCGCCGTCTTCCCCGTCCGGCGTCGATCCGCAGGCACCGATGGCGATGGTCACGGCGAGCATCGCGGGGAGGAGCAGGGCGCCCCCGGTTCTCAACGTTTTGACGGAAATGAGAATCATTCCTAACCTGTGACGACACCATACCCACGGGGTGCCCACATCGCAATCGAGAAGCGCATCGACACACGCGTCGAGGAACGGCTCTCCGCGACCGGGGTGCGGTACACGCCGGCGCGCCGGGCCGTGGTTGCGGAGTTGCTGCGCTCGGGCGGCCCGCGCTCTGCGGCCGAATTGGACGATGGGCTACGCCGTTCCGTCCCGCTCTCGTCGCTCTATCGATCGCTCGCGGTCCTGGAGGAGGCGGGGGTGCTCATCCCGCATCACGGCACCCGCGGCGTCACGCGTTACGAACCTGCCGAGTGGCTCTCGGGGCACCACCACCACCTGGTGTGCACCGACTGCGGCGCGGTGGAGGACGTCGCGGTCTCCCGGTCCGATGAGGGCCGCCTCGACGACCTCGTGGGTGCCATCGCGGGGCGCGCCGGTTTCCGGGCGGGAGGACATGCCCTCGAGATCGAGGGTCGGTGCGTCCGATGCGCCTGAGCGACGTCGTCGTTGCCCGGAGCGTGTCCTACCGGTACGGCGACGTCCCTGCGCTGGCCGAATCCTCGTTCACCATCCCGGAGGGTGCGGTCACCACCCTGATCGGTCCCAACGGCTCTGGCAAGTCGACCCTGCTGCACGCCATCGCCGGGCTCGTCTCCCCGGTGTCCGGGAGCCTCGACGTGGTCGGTGAGCGGCGGATCGCCTACGTCCTCCAGGCCACCAAGGTCAACGAGGCACTTCCGGTCACGGTGCGCGAGGTCGTCACCATGGGGCGGTATGCCACCGCGGGACCGCATCGGCGGCTCACCGCAGTGGATCGTGCCGCAGTCGATGCCGCTCTGGAACGGATGGGGATCACGGCGCTGGCCGGCCGCCATCTCCGCGATTTGTCAGGCGGGCAGCGGCAGCGGGTCTTCGTCGCCCAGGGGATCGTCCAGGAACACGACCTGCTCCTCCTCGACGAACCGCTCACCGGCCTCGATCTGGCATCGGCGCGGGCGATCGACGACGTGCTCCACGAGGAGCAGGCGTCGGGGCACACCGTGGTGATCACCTCCCACGACCTCAACGAGGCCGCGGCGGGCGACTGGGTGATCCTGCTCGCCGGTCGCGTGGTGGCGTGCGGTCCCCCGCAGACGGTCCTCACCGGTGAGCACCTCGTCGCCGCCTACGGATCGATCCTTCTGCACGGCACCGGCGAGGAGTTGATCCTCGAGGACCCTGCCCACCGTCCGGTGTCCGGGCGCCACGAGCACGGGATCCGCACCGGAGAGCTGCCCGCTCCCGGAGATCACCTCTGAGTCAGCGCGCGGTGTCCTCGGCGCGCAACCGCATGGTTCCTGCGCGATCCGCCTTGATCCCGCGTACCGGGGCGTAGAAGGCGCGAATGCGGTCCATGTCCGCCCGGACGTCACCGGTCGTTGCGATGGTGGGGCCGATCCGGACCTCATGCCGGGCGCCGTCGATGGCGGCGAGGACGATCGGCAGCCGGGCAGCGCGGGCGATCTCGTAGAAGCCCGACTTCCAGTACGGCTGATGGCTGCGGGTCCCCTCGGGTGCGATCGCCAGCACCAGGTCCTCCGCCCGCTCGAAGGTCTCCACAATCTGGCCGATGATCCCGCCGGGCCGGGATCGATCCACCGGGATGCCGCCGAGCAGGCGGAAGAACCACCCGAAGGGCGGGCGGAACAAGGTGTGCTTCCCGAGGAACCGGATCTTCACTCCGAGCGC
>DATDRW010000061.1:0-5282 GCA_035291545.1 Acidimicrobiia bacterium | reverse complement strand
CCGCCACCACACCCTGATCCACGAGGGCAGGGTGCGATTACCGCAACGGGAATGAGCGGACGCTGGTGCCTACTGGTTCAGCGCTCGCATTCACGGAGCAAAGCGGCTTGCGAGCAGCGATCGTGGCCGGTGCCGCCGAGCAGCACGTCGCGGGGATCCCCCACCAGGACGTCGTTGCCGCTTCCTCCGAGTACGACGTCCCTGCCCGGACCACCCGTCAGCTGGTCGTCGCCGTCCCCGCCGCACACCACGTCGGAGCCGGCACCGGCGTCGACCCGATCGACCCCACCCCGGGCGGCGATCACGTCGCCGCCTTTGGTGCCCGCGATCACGTCGTCCCCGACCGTGCCGACGATCGTCGCCCTGGTGCCGTCACAGGACACCTCCGGCCAGGGGGACTCGGACGGGGCGACGCCCGCGGGGTCGAGGGCGAGGGCACGGGCCAGGGTGCGTGCCAGTGATGCCTCGACCGCAGCTCGAGGTGCGGCTCCGGTGAGTAGGGCGTCGGTGGTGGAGAACACCCGATACGTGCCCCACTGCACCCAGGTCGGGGTGATGTCGATGCCGTCCACCGCAAACGAGCCGTCGTCGCGTTCCGACACCCGGACCCGCACCATCAACCCGTCCTCGGTGCCGTAGAACGCGGGGCCCCATCGGGTGGAGGACTGATTGGACAGGTGGTTGCCCATCCCGTACACCACGTACTTGTCGCCGATGCGATCGATCGGTTGCACGACGTGGGCGTGATGTCCGAGGATGAGATCGACGTCGTCGGAGGCGAGCAGGGTCTCTGCCAGAGCCTCCTGAGCGGGTGTGGCGGGCACGAAGAGCTCCACACCCCACTGCAGCGAGACGACGGTGAACTCGGAGCCGTGGTCCCGTGCCCACGCCGCATCAGTGAGGATGGCGTCGGCGTCGATCAGGTTGATCGCCCACGGGCGGTCGGAGGGAACCGGGAGCCCGTTCGTCCCGTACGAGTAGGAGAGGTGACCGACGGTGACGCCGTTCACCTCGTACAGGGAGGGGAGTCGCTCCTCGGGGGTGCGGGCGGTGCCGGCATGGCCGAGTCCGGCGTCCTCGAGGACCTCGAGGGTGTCGACGATCCCCTTCCAGCCCGCATCGAGGGCGTGGTTGCCCGCCGTCGAGCAGGTGTCCCATCCGGCCGCGGCGATGGCGTCGGCCATCTCCCGGGGGCCGACGAAGCGCGGGTAGCCGGAGAGCCCGGTGTTGGTGGCGCTGAGGGTGCCCTCCATGTGGCAGATGGCGAGGTCGGCCTCGGCGACCCACGGCTCGATGTCGGTCATCATCGGGGTGAAGTCCCAGCCGGGACCGGGGAGGTAGGCGTTGCCGGCGTCGACGAGCATCTCGTGAGGGATGATGTCCCCGGCGGCGGCGATGGTGAACGAGCGCGGCGCCGTTGGTGCCGGGGCCGCCGGGGTGGCGCCGAGCACCACCACGGCCAGGGCGATCGCCGGTACGGCGAGCCGGGATCTCATGACCGCCAGCGTATCCGCCCGCCCTCCGGCGGACGTCAGCTCTCGTCGCCGGACGCCCGCTCCCGCAGGTAGCGCTCGATCTCGGCTGCGATCACCTCGCCGCTGGCCACCTCACCGGAGGTGTCGTAGAGGTCCTCCAGTCGGGCAACGATCTCACGGACGTTCGGCTGATCGGCGAGAGCCGCATCGAGTTGGCGGCGCTGGTCGGCGTCGTCGTCGACGAGGGATCCGAGGGGGAGCTGCACCCCCAGGTAGCGGGACACCCGTTCCACCAGGGTGACCACCGCCGGGTGGTAGACACCGGCCACGTAGTGGGGAACCCGAGCCCAGAACCCGACCGTGGGGATTCCGCGCTCGGCGACCGCTCGTTCCACGATGGACGCAGCCGAGGCGGGGACGCGGAGCACGCCCTCGGGAAAGTTGGCGTCGTCGGTGAGCAGGTCCCGCCGCGACGAGGTGGTGACCACGATGGTCGGCCGGGTGTGCGGCGCCGCCCACGGGATGCCGCCGAGCGAGACGTGCTGCACCACGCCCAGGTCCACCGCCAGGTCGGCCACCGCCTCGCCGAACGCCTGCCAGTGCCAGTTCGGTTCGGGGCCGGTGAGGACCAGCAGGTCGCGCCCACCGACCCGCCGGGCGCGTACCCGGGTCGTCGGCCACTCGATGGTGTCGATGATCCCCTCAGTGAACTCGAGCGTGGGGCGGTTCACCCGGTAGTCGTAGAGGAGGTCGGAGTCGAACTTCGCCACCTCCTCCGCATCGGCGGCGATGTGCTCGGCGGTGGCCGTGCCCGCCCCGCCGGCGCTCACCCAGCCGTTGAAGGCGACGATCAGAGCGGGTGCGATCAGCGCCTGGTGATCGGTGCGTTGGTACATCGAGGGCGAAGACATCGGCTCAGCCGAAATCCGGACACCCGTCGGCGCCGGCGCCGACGTAGTAGATCCGGCTCGCCGTGCCGTCGGGGGAATCGGCGGTGCCGACGATGCCGATGCCGAACAGCAGGTTCCCTTCGTGGGCGAGCCCGCGCTCGGTGTCCTCGAAGGTGGGATCGCCGTACACCTCGGTGTACGCGTCGTAGGTCGACCCGATGCTCAGGCCGTCCTCGGTGCTGAGCCCGCCGGCGATCGGGTCGAGGGCGGCCAGGTCGTTGGAGACGTAGGCGAACTGGGAGAAGTAGGGGGTGCCGCCGGTGTCGGTGAAGTCGGCGATGAAGATCGCCGGGTGGAGATCACCGGCGGAATCCCCCTGGATCAGCCAGGACACGTGACGATTGGTGCCGGTGCACGCCGCGACGCCCGACTCCCAGCCGGTGTCCTCGCGGGGCGGTCCGAGCAGGAGGGCGATCACGGCCACCGTGTTCACCGGGTCGTCACCGAGGACGGCGATGCCGATCCCGTCCGCTTCGAGCGTCATCGGTCCGAAGTCCGAAACGAGCACGTTCGGCGACCGGAGCTGGGTGGCGAGCCGGTAGGAGGTGGGAGTGATTGCCGAGACCCGGATCGTGTACGCCTGCGGCGTCTCCAGCTCCACGTCGATGCGGGTCCCGTCCACGGTTGCTTCGACCTCGCTGCCATCGGCGGCGAAGACGGTGATCGAGACGACGCCCTCGGCGGGCTCGAGCGTGAGCACCTGTCCACCGGCCCCGGCGAACTCGAAGGTCTCGTCGTCACCGGTGGTGGCATTGCCACCCACCTCGCCGGTGAATGCGCCCTCGGGGAAGGTGAACGGCCGCGTCTGGTTGCAGTCGCGGGCGAGAGAGGCAAAGGTCTCCTCGTCGGGGTCACCCGAAGGCACCCGCCGCAATTCCGCCTGGTAGGAGGCCACGGCATCGGCGGTGATCGGCCCGTAGGACCCGTCCACCGACACCGTCGCGCCCGGGCTCGGCTCGTCGTGTCCGGTGCACACCAGGTAGAACTGCAGCGCCTCGACGTAGGGCCCGGTCTCGCCTTCGGTGATGAAGGCGGTGGAGTTGGGGAGGAGGGTGATCCGGCCCCCGACGGTGGTGGCGACGGGCTCGGACGTCGTCGTCGTCGACGAGGTCGTGGTCGACAGGGTCGAAGCGGTGCAGGCCGCGGTGACCAGAACCAGCAGACCGAGCACGGCGGGGCCGATCCGGGAGTCGTTCACGGACTCACTCTACGCCGGTGCCCGGCTTGACTCAGGCTCCGTCGCAGCCTGCCGATACACCGGACGTGACCGTCGACGCCCGTCCGGGTATCTGCGCGCTCGAACCGCTGACCGTTGACCTCGCCCTCGAGTGGGGGGCGCTCGCCGATCGGCACGCCGCCGATCCCTTCTCCCGACCGGAGTGGATCCGGGCGTGGGGGGACACGATCGGCTCAGAGCCGGTGGTGGTGACGATCCGCCGGGACCGGCGCCTGGTGGCGGCGTATCCCATGGTCGTCGGGAGCGGCACCGCCCTGCGTTCTGCGGCCGACTGGCACGTGCCCCATCTCGACATCGTCGGCGACGCCGACGGCATGCGCCTTCTCGTCGGCGGGGTCCTGGGGCGGTCGCGGCGCGTGACGTTCGACTTCGTCACCGGGGCGACCGCGCAAGCGGTCCGCCGCGGCCTGGCCGCGGCGGGGTACCTGGCCCGGGAGCGGGTGCGGCAGAGCTCGCCGTGGATCGACCTCACCTCAGGCTGGGAGGCGTACCGGGAGTCGCTCTCGTCCCGGAAGTGGCGGGAGATCCGCCGCCGCCGGCGCCGTCTCGAAGAGGATGGTGCCGTCACCTACTCGCAGCACGATGGGCGCTCGAATCTCGATGTGCTGCTCACGGAGGGGTTTGTGGTGGAGGGTTCGGGATGGAAGGAGGTCTCCGGGACCGCGGTGCGCTCCGATTCTCGGGTGGAGGCCTTTTACCGGCGCGTCGCCCAATGGGCTGTGGAGCGGGGAATGCTGCGGCTGCATTTCCTCAGGCTCGACGGGAGGGCGATCGCCTTCGACCTCGCCTTCGCCGACGGGAACGCCGAGTGGCTGCTCAAGACGGGATTCGACCCGTCGCTCTTCGCACTCTCTCCGGGATCGCTGCTGCGCGCCGAGGTGCTGGAGCGGGCCTTCGGCACCGGACTGACCCGGTACGAGTTCCTCGGAACCGCCGACGCCTGGAAGCTGGAATGGACCGAGCGCACCCGCGATGTCGTGGTCATCGAGGGGTTCGCTCCCGGGGTGCGGGGGAGGGTCGCCGATCTCGGGGCGCGGCTCGCCCGGCGCGTGTCGGTGATCCGGTCGAGGGGGGCCTCCCCGGCCGCAGGTTGACGGAAGTCTCCCGCCGCCGCATCCTGGGCCGGACACAGGAGGCATCGGGATGAGAGAAGCGGTCATCGTGTCGACGGCACGCACGCCGATCGGCCGCGCCTATCGGGGGGCGTTCAACAACCTCGAGGGTCCGTCGCTGGCGGCGCACGCGATCCGGACCGCCCTCGAGCGAGCCGGTGTCGAACCGGGCGAGCCCGACGACGTGATCATGGGCAACGCCCTGACCCAGGGGACCACCGGCCACAACGTCGCCCGGCAGGCGGCGCTCGCTGCGGGTATGCCCGACACGGTGAGCGGCATGACCGTGGACCGGCAGTGCTCCTCCGGGATGATGGCGATCGCCACCGCCGCTAAACAGGTCATCCACGACGCCATGCCGATCGTGGTCGCCGGCGGGCTGGAATCGATCAGCCTGGTGCAGAACCAGAACATGAACCAGTACCGGGCGATGGATCCCGCCCTCCTCGAACGGCAGCCCGCCATGTACATGCCGATGCTGCACACCGCAGAGGTCGTGGCCGAGCGG